>DILZ01000040.1:0-21277 GCA_002425305.1 Ruminococcaceae bacterium UBA5579 | reverse complement strand
TGCCGCTGCCTTGTCCTCTGCAGAAAACGCCCCGAACACCGTCGAACCGCTCCCCGTAAGCTCCGCGCCGTCCGCGCCAAGTTCGATGAGCTTCTGTACTATATTGTCCAACTCGTCATTCTTATATATAGCGCGGAACACGTTGTAATACCCGTTTGCGTTCCGTTCCCTTTGCGGTAGCGGCGAACGGTCATATTCCGCGTAGGCGGTCTTTGTATCTACGCCGAAATCCGGCTTTACTATTAAAAAGCAATGCGCGGGATACGGCTTTTCATCACTCATCAGCTCTCCGATGCCGCGGCAGAGCTTAGTACCGCCGACCATACAGAACGGTACGTCCGCGCCGACTTTAGCGGCAAGCCCCAAAAGCGTTTCCTCGTCAAACGGCTCGCCCGAAAGCTCGTTCAGCCCGCGAAGTACCGCCGCCGCGTCCGCGCTGCCGCCGCCAAGACCCGCGCCGAGCGGTATGCGCTTGTCAATGCGGACAGACGCTCCGCCGCTCTTTCCCAAAAGCGCGAAAAACAGCTTCGCCGCTTTATAGCAGATATTGCCCTCGTTTTCGGGAACGGTCGGGTCGGAGCTGCTTACGGTTATCCCGCTGTCGGCAAGCTCAAGCGTTACTATATCGGGAAGGTCGACGCTCTGCATCACCGTTTCCAGCAAATGATAACCGTCCGCGCGTTTTCCCGTGATATCCAAAAACAGATTTATCTTCGCGTAAGCCAATAATGTCAACAATTCTTATGCTCCTCAAGAAACTCTCGTATTCTGCCCAATGCGGTGGTGAGGTGTGAAACGGAGTACGCGTAGGACACTCGCACAAATCCCTCGCCGCTTGCACCGAACGCAGAACCCGGTACGACAGCCACCTTCTTTTCGTAGATAAGCTTTTCGCAGAACTCCTCGCTCGTCATTCCCGTGCTCTTTATGCACGGGAACACATAAAACGCGCCCTCCGGCTCGAAGCATTCAAGCCCCATATCGTTGAAGCCCTTTACCACCAGCCGCCGCCGCATATCGTATTCCTCGATCATATGCTTTACGTCGTCATCGCACTTCTTGATAGCCGCGATCGCCGCGTATTGGCTCACCGTCGGGCTTGACATAATGCAATATTGGTGCAGTTTGAGCATTTGCTTTATAAGCGGCTGCGGACCGGCAACATAGCCCAATCTCCAGCCCGTCATAGCGTATGCTTTTGAAAACCCGCTTATTAACAGCGTGCGCTCGCGCATACCGTCCATTTCCGCTATCGAAACGTGCTTTTCGCCGTTGTACGTCATTTCCGCGTATATCTCGTCGCTTGCTACCACTATATTCGTATCGCGCAGAACTTCGGCGATAGCCTCTAAGTCCGCGCGGCGCATAACGGCGCCCGTGGGATTGTTCGGATACGGAAGTATCAGCAGCTTTGTGCGCGGCGTTATCTTTTCTTTAAGCGCCGCAGCCGTCAACTTGAACTTATCCTCGGCTCTTGTGACTATCGGCACAGCCGTGCCGCCCATCATAGCCGTTATCGGAGAATAGCACACAAAGCTCGGTTCGGGAACGAGCACCTCGTCGCCCGGCTCTATCAGCGCCCGTATCGCAAGATCGATAGCCTCCGAACCGCCGACCGTAATTATTACCTCGCTTTCGGGATCGTATTCCGTATGGATAAAGCCTTTAAGGTAATCACAAACGGTACGGCGCAGCTTTATAAGTCCGCTGTTGGCGGTGTAGGCGGTCTTGCCCTTTTCCAGAATGTTTATCGCTTCTTTTCGCGCCGCCCACGGAGTTTTAAAGTCCGGCTCGCCCACCGAAAGCGAGATAACGCCCTCGACGTGCTGAGCTATATCAAAAAATTTTCTTATTCCGGAGGGCTGAATATCCCGTATCTTTTGCGGGATCAGCTTGTCGTAATCCATCACGGGGAAACCAGCCCCCTGTCGTCAAAGTTATCCTCATTAAAGATATGTCCCTTTTCTTTATAGCGGCGCAGTATAAAATGCGTGGTGGTCGACAGTACGCCGTCCAGCACCGCAAGACGCTCCGACACGAACAGCGCGACATTGCGCAGACTCGCGCCGTTTATCGTCACCGAAAGGTCGTTCGCCCCCGACAGCAGGAACACGCTGTCGACCTCCTCATACTCCATTATCGTGTGCGCGAGGTCGTCAAAGCCACAGTCCTTAACGGGCGTTATCTTAAGCTCGATTATCGCCGTAACGCCGTTTTCGTCGACCTTCTCCTCATTTATTATCGCAGAATATCCCATAATAATCCCGTCGTCCTCAAGGCGTTTAAGCTCCTTCGCAACGGCATCCTCGCTCTCGCCGAGCATTGCGGCAAGCTCCGCGTCGGAAAGGCGGGCGTTCTGCCGAAGCAGGTCTAACAGCTTGTTTGTGTTCATATACTCTCTCCTTATATTTTAATAAATTTCGGCTCTTTCTTTTCAAACACGCAGACCTCGTTAAATCCAAGCTCTTTAAGGAACGCGTAACACTTATCGATATCCTTTGCTATATCCGATGCCTGATGAGCGTCCGAGCCGACCGTTATCAGCTTTCCGCCAAGCTCCTTATAACGCTTGACAAACGGCGCGTTTGCCATTGGTCCGCCAAGACCTCTGCGGTAACCCGAGGAATTGACTTCCAGCGCAATATCTTTACTTACAATAATTTCCAATATTTTATTTATTATCGGCTTGTATGTATCATATGCCGCCCGGGCTCGTTCGGTTTTGTTAACGACCACGCCCGCAGGAGTATCCACGCTTGTAAATCTCAGCAAGAACGTCATATGCGCCAGCGAGCAGAACTTGCCCCACTCCACCAAATTCAGCATATCCTCCCAATACTCGATCATCACGCGCTTGCGGTCGAACTCGTTATCGGGTATCTTGCCCATATGCTCATAATGACAGGTGCGGTGAACGCTCCCTAACACGAAATCATAATCGTGAGCGGCGAGTATCTCCTCGGCGGCGTGTAAATTATACATCGGCTGACCTATCTCCGCGCCGTAATATATATTCATTCTGCCGTCGTATTCGGCTTTCAGCTTCTCGAACGTCGGGCGGGTCTTATCGATAGCCGCCCAATAATCCCACTCGCCGTCGTGAAACTCGTCAAGCTCGATATGGTCGGTAAGCGCGAAATGCGAAACCCCCATATCATATGCCGTTTTCGCCATTTCATCGGGCGTTGCCGCGCTGTCGGACGAAAGGTTGCAGTGAGTGTGGATATCAATCAGATTTTCCATTCTTGTTCCGGCCTTCCCTGTTAGTTTTATAGAGAATAGTTGCTAGTAGTTAGTTTTTATGGGGACATCGCAGAACTAATAACTAACTACTATTCACTATCAACTAATTGCACATAATTTCAACTGTACATAACTCTACATTTATCATTTTAGCACAAATTTTCCGATTTGTCTAGAAATAGATTTACTTTTTTTGAAATTTTTAGTATAATAGAGAAGAAGATATAAAAATTTAACATTTGCGGGGGCATTTTTTATACAAAATGACCGCAGAACGGAGGAATTATGAGAGCAGTAGTAGCTGTTATCGGAAAAGACACGGTGGGGATCCTTGCAAAGGTAAGCGGCATTTGCGCCGAACATAAGGCAAATGTTATGGATGTTACCCAAACTATTATGCAGGATCTGTTCGCGATGACTATGCTTATCGAAATTTCCAAACTAACTGTGGAGTATATCGATTTTGCCGATAAGCTCGTAAAAGCGGGAGAGGAAATGGGCTTGCAGATACACGTTATGCACGAGGACATCTTCAATTCTATGCACAAGATCTGATAGTTGTTAGTTTAATAGCGATTAGTTGTTAGTTTTTGTGTCCGCCTTCGAGTGTGACCGCAAGCGGTCACCTTAAAGCACTTCGTGCTTTCGGCAGACGGATTTGGATTGTCTTTAGGCTGTTAACGTTTTCGCAATGCATCGGCGGCGAAGCAAAAGCACATTCTGACCAAACACAACGCACTGCCAACAAGTGATTTTCAAAAAGTGTCAGCCGAAGCGAAGCGCAGGCTGACCGGTCTCGTCAGCGTAGCACAACGGAGCGCGAAGCGCGGAGCGAGCATACGGTGACGTGATTTTGAAATTTAAATTAAAATAAGGAGATAAAATTCACTATGCTTAATACGGGCGATATTTTAGAAACAATAAAGATGATACAGGAGGAGAACCTCGATATCCGCACGATAACAATGGGGATCTCTCTGCTTGACTGCATAGACAGCGACGCCGACCGCGCCTGCGGTAAGGTTTATGAGAAGATGACGCGCAAGGCGGAAAATCTTGTCAGGACGGGCGAGGAAATAGAAAAACAGTATGGCATACCGATCATCAATAAGCGCATTTCGGTAACGCCGATAGCTATGGTGTCCGCCGCGTCGGGCGAGCCGATAAAGTACGCGAGAACGCTCCAGCGCGTTGCCGAAAGCACGGGAGTAAACTACATCGGCGGTTATTCCGCGCTTGTTCACAAGGGCTTCTCGGCGGGCGACAAGGAGCTTATCGAGTCTATCCCGGAAGCGTTGGCGGAAACCACGAACGTTTGCTCTTCGGTGAACATCGGCTCCACCAAAGCGGGGATAAATATGGACGCGGTGGCGATAATGGGGCGGATTATCAAGGAAGCCAGCGAAAAGACCAGGGACGACCACTGCTTTGGCGCGGCGAAGATAGTTGTGTTCTGCAACGCGCCCGAGGACAACCCGTTTATGGCGGGCGCGTTCCACGGTGTCGGCGAGTACGATTGCGAGATAAATGTCGGCGTTTCGGGACCGGGAGTTGTGCGGGCAGCTCTCGCAAAGCACCCCGACGCTAATATCAGCGAGATAGCGGACGTTATAAAAAAGACCGCGTTCAAGATAACAAGAATGGGACAGCTTGTCGGCACGGAAGCATCAAGGCGGCTCGGAGTGCCGTTCGGCATTGTCGATCTTTCGCTTGCGCCCACCCCCGCGGTCGGCGATTCGGTGGCGCATATTCTTGAGGAGATAGGTCTTGAAAGCTGCGGCGCACACGGTACGACCGCGTGTCTTGCACTGCTGAACGACGCGGTGAAAAAGGGCGGCGTTATGGCGTCGTCGCACGTCGGAGGGCTTTCGGGCGCGTTTATCCCCGTTTCCGAGGACGCGGGAATGATAGACGCGGTAAACTGCGGCTCGCTTTCACTGGAGAAGCTCGAGGCTATGACGGCGGTATGCTCCGTCGGACTTGATATGATAGCTGTGCCCGGTGATACTAGTGCCGAGACGATATCGGCAATAATCGCAGACGAAGCGGCTATCGGAATGGTCAACTCCAAAACCACCGCTGTCAGGATAATCCCCGCTATCGGAATGAAAGAGGGCGAAACGCTCGAATTCGGCGGTCTTTTCGGAAGCGGACCGGTCATGAGCCTTTCAAAATTCTCGTCCGCAAAATTCATCTCCAGAGGCGGAAGGATACCGGCACCTCTTCAGAGCCTGAAAAATTAAATAATGCACAAAATTCGACAAAAATGTTTATTATGTTTGTAACATTTTTGCCGAATTTTTTTCTTGCATTTTATTATAAAAAGGTATATTATATATAGGGTATATAAAACATGCGGTCGTATATTGACCGTTTCGGAAACCGGAGGTGTATTCGTGAATCTTATCGAAGAGATTTTGAAATATGAAAAACAGGCGGAAGCTATCGTTGATGATGCCGAGAAAGAACGGGACAGGATCATTTCAGAAGCGGAGGCGGAAGCAAAAAAGCGTGTTGACGACAGCGAAGCGGAAATAGCTGCTTTAAGCAAAGCATCTGCCGATGAAGCGGAAAAGACCGAGCGTGAGAGATGTGCGGAAATAGACAAGAACTTTTCCGAGGCACAGAAAAAACTCGACGATGCTATGAAGCAGAACAGGTCGGCGTGGGTCGATGAGATATTTGCGAATATCATCGACGCATCCTGACAGTACAGCAAATTCGGATCGGAGGGATCACAATGGGTGAGGGCTCTTCTGCCATTGCCACAAAGATACGGTCCAAATTCGGAAAATTCTTAACGCTTGCCGATTATAAGATACTCACTCAGAAGGGCGATATAAACGATGCGATAACTTTTATAAGCTCTCTGCCGCAATATTCCGAGGCTTTCAAAGGAACTGCGGGCATGGCGCTGAGGCGAGGTACGGCTGAGGAAGTCTTTGAAAAGCACTTCTACTCTGTTTATGAAGAATTGCTGAATTTTTCGTTTACCGTAAAAGAGGGCTTTATTTCATATTATATAAAACGTGAAGAGATACGGCAGATCATCAATGCTGCGACCTATATCGGCGCAGGTGTATCGGATCTTATAGCATACAACTTTCCTGCTTTTCTTGTCAGCGATGTCCGTTTTGATGTAAATGAGCTGATGGCGTCCGCTGATTTCAGGCAGTTTGTATCGGCTCTTGAAAACACCGATTACTATAATATCCTTTTGCCGCTGGCGGACAGTGTAAAATTCCCGGAGATACCGGTTATCGAAAAAGCACTTATCGACCATTATTACACATGGCTGCTTGAAAGCATCAAGAACGGCTATCCCGACGAAGAACAGCCCGAGCTCGAAAAGTGTGTAAGACATGCGGTAGATATACACAATCTGAAGCTTTGCTACAGGCTTAAAGGTCTGCTCGGACTTTCTGCCGAGGAAACCGAAAAGTACATCATAGAGCTTTACGGCTCGTTCAAAAAAGAGGACATAGTGCAGCTTCTTTCGGCAGGGGACAGCAAGGAAATGCTGCAGCAGATAGTGAAGCTGCCGTGGCTTAATGTTGAGCCGGAAACTGCGGACAAGGGCTTTGAATATATACTCGGCATATCCGATTATAAATATTATCGCTCTCGTCTGTTCATGTCCGAAAATGAGAGCATCGTGCTTTATTCCTTTATGGACCTTTTGAGAAAGGAAAAAGGCAATCTTATAACGGTCATCGAAGGGATACGCTATTCCGTCGATCCGTCTCAGATAGAAAATATGCTGATAATCCCGTAAAAGGTTTTTGCGTATAACCGATACCGCAGGGATCATATAAGCGGTAGATCGACGATCATCGGTCTATGACGGGGCATTGCCCCTTATATAAAAATTCGGAAGAAAGGAATGGTTTTTTGGCAGTAGAAAAAATGTCGCTCGTTACCGTAAGCGGACCGATAAGACGAGCAAACAAGGCGCTTATCAGATGCTGTGAGACAGGCTGCTTCCACATTGAGCCGTCGCTTTATGCAATGACATACGGTTCAGCCCATTTCAAAACACTGAAGGATAAGAAGAACATCTACGGAAATCTTATAAAGCGTATGAGCCTGCTTGCGAGCGGTCTCGGTATACCGGAAAAGAATGTTCCGTACGACGATATACAAATGGAAGTCATACACGACTTTGATGTATATCTTTCCGCTATAGAAAGCGATACGGCAAGTCTTATCGAAACAAAAAAAGAGATCGAAGAACGCATAGACAAGTACGAACAGGCAATGAGGTATGTTGAAAACCTCGATCTGCTCGATACGGATTTTCGCAATCTTACCGACTGCAAGTATGTAAAGGTAAGGTTCGGCAGACTTCCGTCGGACAATTACAAAAAGCTCAGATTTTTCTCGGATAAGGGATTTGTGTTCGTTCCGCTTGAAGAGAATGAGGGTTATGTCTGGGGCGTGTATTTTACCTCTTACCGTGATTGCTCTCAGAACGATGAGATATTCTCAAATCTCTATTATGAACGGATATACATACCCGATTATGTATCCGGCAACGGTCAGGAAGCAAAGAACAAGCTTAACGAAAAGATAGCCGCGGAGCGAAAAGAACTTGACGAGGTGCTCGGCAAGCTTGCCGCCGTAAGGCAGAGAGAAGAGGAAAAATTCTGCAAGGTGCGCAGCAAATTACGGTTCCTTAACGATTCGTATGAGCTGCGAAGCAAGGTAGCGGTCGTAGATAATAAATTCTATATGCTCGGCTTTGTGCCGACAAGAGAATTATCCTCGTTCAAGGAAAAGATACTCGGTGTACAGGATGTAGAGATATCCGAGCAGCAGTATTTCCTTGACGATAAGATGAAGCCTCCCACCAAGCTTAAAAATAACCGTGTGTTCAAGCCGTTCGAGATGTTCGTCACAATGTACGGACTTCCGTCGTACACGGGGATAGACCCGACTTCGTTCGTTGCGATAACATATATGCTGCTTTACGGTATAATGTTCGGCGATCTCGGTCAGGGGCTCGTGATATCACTGCTCGGATTTATTTTCTGGAAATGGAAAAAGCTTAAACTCGGTCTTATAATGGAACGAATAGGCATAAGCTCGGCAGTATTCGGTTATTTCTACGGTTCGGTATTCGGCAACGAAGAGCTTATAACTCCGTTTTACCATATCCCGCAGATAAGTGAAGTGCTCGGTCACCCGAAGAACATTTTTGAAGTTTCTTCATATCTGCTGATAGCCGCACTTATGATAGGCGTCGTGCTCATCATAATCACGATGGTATTCAATATCATATTGTCGTTCAAGCGGCAGGATTACGCATCGGCACTGTTCGGTGCCAACGGCTTTGCCGGAATGCTGTTTTATGTTTCGCTTATTGCCGGTGTTGCCTGTCAGATGGGCCTCGGAATAGAGCTTATGACAACGCCTTATGTCGTATGTCTTATCCTGCTCCCGCTTGCTGTGATGCTTTTCAAGGAGCCTCTTTCTACGGCGTTCTCCGCTAAGATAAAAAAGAGCGTTTTAAGTTTTACCGAAAACTTAGTCGCAGACAATTCGGTAAGAGCGTTTGAACAGCGTCGTGACAAGAGCGGAGCGGTCAATATTGACAAGCTTGCGGATATGAAATATATCCGTTCGGTTTACGGAGCAATACCTAAAAAAGCACTTGAAAGCATCTCGGATATATCCGAAAAGGATATTGCTTTTGTTCCGATCTCCGAGGACGGAGATAAGATTTGCGGCGTTTATTTCGCATCTAAAAAGGAAAAAGCCGCTGCTGACGATATTTTCGACAGTCTCGGATTTGAAAGAAGGAAGATGCCGAAAGAGCTGCTTGAAGAAAGAAAGAAAGTTAAAAAATCCGAAAAGGGCGAGAAAAAATCCGTCGGCGGTTTCCTCATCGAAGGATTTATCGAGCTTTTTGAGACTTGCCTTTCTTATCTCACAAACACGATGTCTTTCCTTCGTGTCGGCGGATTTATACTGAGCCATGCGGGAATGATGCTGGTTGTGGGTGCGCTTTCCGGCTCGGATATGTCGGCAAGTTACATTATAGTTCAGATACTCGGAAACGCCTTTGTAATAGGCATGGAAGGCTTTATAGTAGGTATTCAGGTGCTCAGACTTGAATTCTATGAGCTTTTCGGGCGTTTTTATATCAGCGACGGAAAAGAGTTCACGCCGCTTAAGGTCAATAATTGATAAACTAAAGGAGATAAAATCATGTTACTGTTTATTTTACCTTTGATCGCACTTGCGATGATAATGCTTCCGCTTTTTGTTGCACTTAAGAGAAAGAGCGACGGAAAGCCCGTAAAGACAAAGCGTGCCGTGCTTTTTAACGCAGGTTCGTTTATCGGCGTAATGATAATGATGACCGTTCTTGTTCCTATGTTCGCATTCGCTGCCGAAGCAGATGCCGCTGAACAGGTCGCCGCATCTCTCAGCGTAGGCGACGGACTTAAGTATCTTGCGGCTGCACTTTCTACCGGCCTTGCAACTATCGGTACCGGTCTTGCCGTAGGTAAGGCTGCTCCTGCCGCAATAGGTGCGACCGCCGAAGATGACAAGAACTTCGCAAAAGCGCTTATCTTCGTTGCACTCGGCGAAGGTGTCGCTATTTACGGACTTCTTATCTCGATACTTATTCTTTTCTCCTGATAAAAAATGATCTGTTTTCGGAGGATCATCTTGTGAAATTCTTTTTGATAAGTGATAATACCGATACCCGTATGGGTATGCGTCTTGCAGGTATCGAGGGCGTTGTCGTGAACAATGAAGCCGAGGCTGTATCGGCACTCGAAAAGGCTGTCGGCGACGAACAGGTGGCTGTGATACTTGTCACCGAAAAAGTTGTCGGCTTCTGCAAAGACAGGATAAACGAAATAAGATTTAACCGTGATACGCCTCTTATTACGGAGATCCCCGACAGGCACGGCGGCTCAGGAATAAACAGCGCTATAGAGGGATATATCCGTGAGGCTATCGGATTAAAGCTTTAACATAGTCACAAATACGAAGGGACTGAGATAGGTATGAACGAAGCGCAAAGCCAGCTTGACCGCCTCGGAGAAGCTATAATTGAATATGCAAACAATACAGCCCGTCAGATGATCGACGAAGCGAAGGCTCAAAGCGAGCAGCTGCTCGGTAAGACGGACGAGACCGTACTTGAGAAAAAGGCGGCATTATCCGCAAAAGGCGGCTCTGCCGATAAGATAGAAAGTTCAAAGAAAGTATCACGCTACGAATATGAAGCGTATAAAAAGTTGCTTATGCACAGAAACGATATCGTAAACGAGCTTTTTGACGATGTTACCGTGCGCATTGCCGATTACAGAAAGAAAGACGAATATAAAGAGCATATACTCGGGCTCATAGGTAAAGCTGCGGCTGAAAAGCCTTTTGACAAAAATACGGTCGTGCTGCTGAGTGAAGCCGACAGTGACCTTTTCGATGAAGTGAAAAAGCGTTTTTCGGTCGATGCATCGGCAGATAAGAATATAGTTTACGGCGGCNNGCCGACAATGCGGTCATCGATTATTCGTTCGATGCGGCGATAGAGTCCGAAAAAAGGCGTTTTGTAAGCCATTCAGAGCTTTCAGTATAACGGAGGTGCGTTTTAATGAATAAGATATATTCTATCAACGGACCGGTTATAAAAGTCAAGGATACAAAAGATTTCTCAATGAGAGAAATGGTATATGTAGGCGAAAAAAAGCTGGTCGGCGAGGTCATCGGCGTTACCGATGAGCTTACTACGATCCAGGTCTACGAAAGCACTTCGGGACTTTCCGTAGGTGAGATGGTAGAGCCTACGGGGTCGCTCATGTGTGCGACGCTCGGCCCCGGCATAATTTCAAATATCTATGACGGTATCCAGCGTCCTTTAAGAGCCATGACCGCATCCGGAGAGATATATGTTTCCGAAGGCAGTATGATCCCGTCGCTCGACGAGCAGCGTGAATTTGATGTTGAGATAACCGTAAAAGCAGGGGATAAAGTAAGCGGCGGCGATATATACGCAACCTGCCCCGAAACTCCGCTTATAATGCATAAATGTATGATCCCTCCGTATTTAAACGGTACGGTCGGATCGGTAAGACCGAACGGCAAATATAAGGTCACGGATATTGTTGTTACCGTAAAAGCCGATAACGGAACGGTGCACGAGCTCAGCCTTATGCAGAAATGGCCTATCCGAAATCCGAGACCCATAAGCAGAAGGATACCTATATCAAAGCCGCTTATAACCGGTCAAAGGATAATAGATACCGTCTGCCCGATCGCTAAGGGCGGTACCGCAGCGATACCGGGCGGCTTCGGTACGGGTAAGACCGTGACGCAGCATCAGCTTGCCAAGTGGTGCGATGCCGATATCATCGTATATATCGGCTGCGGTGAGCGTGGCAACGAGATGACGCAGGTGCTTGAAGAGTTTTCGGAGCTTATCGACCCGAAATCCGGCAGACCGCTTACCGACAGAACAGTGCTTATCGCAAATACTTCAAATATGCCTGTTGCCGCAAGAGAAGCGTCTATTTACACGGGCATCACACTTGCGGAATATTACAGGGATATGGGCTATCATATAGCTATCATGGCGGATTCGACCTCCCGCTGGGCAGAGGCACTGCGAGAGATATCCGGTCGTCTTGAGGAAATGCCCGCAGAAGAAGGTTTCCCCGCATATCTTCCGTCAAGACTGGCGGAATTCTACGAGCGTGCGGGCTATGTCGAGACGCTTAATAAGGCCGAGGGCAGCGTTACCGTAATAGGCGCCGTTTCTCCTCAGGGCTCAGACTTTTCCGAGCCTGTAACGCAGAACACAAAGCGTTTTGTAAGATGCTTCTGGGCGCTTGACAAAAGCCTTGCTTATGCAAGACATTATCCCGCGATAAACTGGCTGCAAAGCTATTCGGAGTATTCCGACGACCTTAAGGATTATTACACCGAAAATGTCGGTGAGGATTTCTGTGACGACAGACAGGAGATATCCACTCTGCTCATCGAAGAAAACAACCTTATGGAGATAGTAAAGCTTATCGGTGCCGATGTGCTTCCCGATGACCAGAAGCTTATAATCGAGACTGCCAAGGTCATAAGGGTAGGTTTTCTTCAACAGAATGCCGGTCATGCGGACGATACTTATGTTCCGCTCAAAAAACAGCTGCTTATGATGCGGGCGATTTTAAAGCTTTATCATAAGTCGCTCGATGCGGTAAATAGCGGCATATCCATAAATAAAATATTGTCATCGGGTCTTTTTGATAAGGTGACGAAAATAAAGTTTGAAGTGCCTAACAGCGACCTCGACAAGTTCGACGAATACTTTGCCGAGATCGACGACTGGTTTTCAAAAAACGCATAACGGAGGGACAATTCAATGATACAGTATTCGGGTCTCAGCGAAATAAACGGCCCTCTGGTATGTCTCCAGGGAGTAAACAATGCTTCTTTTGACGAGATAGCAGAGCTTACCCTCGACGACGGAACAAAGCGTCTTGGCAGAGTTGTCGAGATGCAGGGCGATAAGGTCGTTCTTCAGATATTTGAGGGCACCAACGGCATTTCGCTTAAAAATACAAGAACAAAATTTTCGGGCAAGCCGCTTGAAATACCGCTTTCCGTGGAAATGCTCGGCAGAACATTCAACGGAGCGGGTCGTCCGATAGATGGGCTCGGCGATGTGTTTCCGGAAAAATACGGCGACATAAACGGCCGTTCTTTAAACCCCGTTGCCCGTACTTATCCGAGAAACTATATACACACCGGAATTTCCTCTATCGATGCACTCATGACGCTTATCAGAGGACAGAAACTGCCTATCTTTTCGGGGTCCGGTCTTTCGCATAACAAGCTTGCCGTGCAGATAGTAAGACAGGCAAAGATAGCCGACAGCGAGGGCAAGGATTTTGCGGTTGTTTTTGCCGCAATGGGCGTTCAGAACGATGTTGCGAATTATTTCAGACGCAGCTTTGAAGAGGCGGGCGTTATAAAAAATGTAAGCATGTTCCTCAATCTTTCGAGCGATCCTATCATCGAGCGTATATTGACACCCCGATGCGCACTCACTCTTGCGGAATATCTCGCATTTGAAAAAGGAATGCACATTCTCGTAATAATGACCGACCTTACCTCTTATTGTGAGGCACTTCGTGAATTCTCGTCATCAAAAGGCGAGATACCCGGAAGAAAAGGATACCCGGGTTACCTTTATTCCGACCTTGCCTCGATGTACGAGCGTGCGGGAGTCGTTGAAGGCAGCAAGGGCTCTGTAACTCAGATACCGATACTTACCATGCCGAACGACGACATAACCCATCCTATACCCGACCTTACCGCTTATATAACGGAAGGGCAGATAGTTTTTGACAGAAATCTCGACCAGACCGGTATTTATCCCGGACTTTCCGTGCTCCTTTCGCTTTCGCGTCTTATGAAGGACGGTATCGGAGCGGAATATACAAGAGCAGATCACTCGGATGTTGCAAATCAGCTGTTTTCTTGTTATGCGAGAGTTCAGGATGCAAGAGCGCTCGCTTCGGTAATCGGTGAAGATGAGCTTTCCGCTTCCGATAAGGCGATAATGAGATTCGGTGACCTGTTTGAAAAGCATTTTCTCAATCAGGGCTTTGAGGAAAACAGAAGTCTTGACGAGACTTTTGAGCTCGCATGGCAGCTGCTTTCCACTTTGCCGAGATCCGAGCTTGACCGTCTGAGCGACGACCTTATAGATGAGTTTTACGACAGCGAAAAAGCAAAGCGTTTTATGTAACAACAGAGAGCTGGTGAATTATGGCTGAACAGGTCTTTCCGACTAAAGGCAACCTTATAAAAGTAAAGAGATCGCTTCAGCAGGCAAGGCAGGGCTATGACCTTATGGACAGAAAACGAAATGTCCTTATAAGGGAAATGGTCGCTCTTGCAGACAATTCAAAGGAGATCCGCAACAATATCGAAAAAGCTTATGAAGAGGCGTATGCGGCTCTCAGAAATGCAAATATGACGCTCGGCAGTGTTTCGACGCTTTCTAAATTCGTACCCGAGGAAACAGGTCTTGCACTTTCAAGCAGGAGCGTAATGGGTGTCGAGCTTCCGACTGTCACGCTTGAAAAACAGCCGCCCGGACTGAAATATGATACTATTACGACCAATTCCTACCTTGATATCGCTTATATCAAGTTCAATGAAGTGAAATATCTTACTGCGCTTCTTGCGGAGATAGATAACGGCGTATTCCGTCTTGCAAACTCGATAAAAAAGACGCAAAAGCGAGCTAATGCGCTGAAAAACATTATGATACCGAAATTTGAAGAGCAGGTGCGGTTTATTTCAAACAGCCTTGAAGAAAAGGAAAGGGAAGAGTTCTCCCGCCAGAAGGTGATAAAATCCACCAAGCTGAAAAAAGAACAATATGCCCGACTTAAGGCGTTGGCACAAGAGAATACAGTCAAATAAGAAAAGAGGTCTTTCGTAAATCCGAAAGGCCTCTATTTTATCAGAAAAACATAGATAAGTGCGAGTATCAGCATTTTGTCCGCTTTGTCACGCCATAAGATAAATGCGACGGCGGCTATTATAAGCAGATCGTCATCGCTTGCTATCCTTTGAATAATATCCATTTCCTTATTCGTCCCGAAAATTATCTTCTTCGCTGTTGTATTTTTTTATGTATTCGTCAAGGCTGTCGGCATCGTCTGATACGGTGGATTTTGTTTCGTCTTTATTTTCCGTGTAAGCAAATACCGCTTCTTCGCTTTCGTGATCCGGAATTTCTTCTGATGCATAATCTTTTTCCGCATCATCGGTATCTTCGCTTACCGTTTCAATTTCTTCGTCATCATCATCTTCTTCGTATTCCTCCTGTGCGGGGTACTCGGCATCGTCCGTTTCGTCCTCTGCCTCATTTTCTTCCGGAGGAACAAAAACGGATATGTTTTCTATATTGAAATTGAGATCGGAAATATTCACATCGTTCCCGAGAATGTTGTTTATATCGCTGCCGGCGTTTATTTCCGTGACCGAAACAGGCTCACTGTCTGTTTTTGACAATGAGCGTGCGGCTGCGTCCATAGCAAGCTTTTTATACATTTCCGTCTGCTTTTCAAGTTCCTTGTCGGTTATCTCAATGTTTTCCCATTCCATAGCATATTTCCTTTCTTGTTTAAAATAGATTATCCGTAAGCCCGCTTTCTCTGAGATAGGGGATAACGGAAATTATCCTGAAAAGCTTTACCGCGGTGTCTATTTTTTCACGGTTTTCTTTTCTGAGATGCGGTTTTACGGCTAAAAGAAGCTCGGTGTTCTTGTCGCTTTCATTCAGCTTTGAAATTATATCTCCGATCTTTAGCAGCATATCTACATCTATGCCGTCGAAAAGTCCGCCATCAGACTCGTTTGTTTTTTCTGTATCGTCCGATGTGTCGTAACTGCTTTTTTCCTTGTTTTTTTCATCGGTGGTATCAACAAGCGCCTTAAGCATCTGCTTGATATCGCTCATAGCTTTCAGCCTCTTTTCCGACCGTTAAAAATTGTTTTTTAAGTCTTTTGCTTCCTTTGATCTCATTATTTTATCCACCAGTTCCTTATTTTCGAGTACGGCTTTGAGCTTTTCCTTGTCTTTAGGTGAAATGTTTTTTATAGCCGACGAAAAGTCGTTCTTTTCTATGGCTTCTTTCAGCTCCTGTGCAGTGATGCCGAGCTTTTGGCTCAGCATATTTATCATCGCTTCGTTTTTGTTCATAAATTACCTCCGTACATTCTATTTTGAAGTTTTTCGTTTATGCATATAGTTATATATTTTTGTTAAAATTCACAAATAAAATTGTATTTTTTAACAAAAAGTTAATTATATTCTTTTATAATTTAAAAAAGTATGTTATAATACTGTTGTATTTATTATGGATACATTCTATTTTGGAAGGTGTATGGTATGAAAATAATTGTTGTTTCCGATTCTCATAAGGAATTTCACAAGCTCAAATGGGTAATTGACAATAACCTTGACGCCGATGCGTATATCCATCTCGGCGACGGAGAGCACGAATTCAACGATATCAAAAAGCTTTATCCCGATAAGAATTTCCTTTTCGTTAAAGGCAACTGTGATAAGAATATAATTAACTTTTTGTNNAAGACTATCCGTATAGTCAATGCCAAAGGTATAAAGATACTCTGTGTTCACGGTCATGAACATGATGTTCATAACGGACTTGACACTCTGCTTGAAGTTGCAAGACAGAATAACTGTAAGATAGCACTTTACGGACATACTCATCTTTACAGAACAGAGTTCATCGAAGGTATATATGTCATGAATCCGGGCAGCATCGATTCTCCCAGAGACAAGAGACCCGCTTCTTACGGTGTTATAGAGATAGGCGACGACGGAAGCGTAAATATGAACATAGTAGCGCTCAAGTTCAATTCTCAGCGCTGACAACTGTTGTTTTTGACTATACATTATATTATATGCACTGGTATTACATAAGTTGAATATTTCCTGCTATGCTTGTTGTAATTAATTTATTGTCATTATATAATATTGTATAATTACTATATATTATATGTGACACCGAAAGGAGATCTGATGTCTGGTATTTATGTTCCTGAGGTGAGCGGACCGCTCAGAAAATTTATGCTGAGAATACCGGCAGAAATAAAGAAGGTCAGCGGACTTTCTATTATGGGCAAAAAGATACGGTCTATCGTTTTTACCACCGATATCAGCATAATCAGGAATGTTAATGCTGATGCAATAATCGCCGTTTATCCGTTTACTCCGCAGCCTGTTATAACCCAGGCGATAATGAGCGCATCCGATATACCCGTACTTGTCGGTGTAGGCGGTGGGCTTACGGGAGGCAAGCGTGTTGTTAACCTTTCCGTGCACGCCGAATTTCAGGGCGCTATGGGAGTTGTAGTGAACGCTCCGACTAAAAACGATGTTATAAAGCAGGTAAAGGATACTATTGACATACCGGTCGTTGTGACTGTTGTTTCGGAAAACGAGGACATCGAAAAGAGAATAGAAGCAGGTGCCGATATACTTAATGTATCCGCATCGACCAGAACTCCGTATGTAGTAGAGCATATCAGAAAAAAATACCCCAGAATACCTATCATTGCGACAGGCGGTCCGACAGGGCAGACGATACGNNGATCAGCGAATGCGATCACCTGGACGCCTCCGTCCAGCGCAGAGGTGTTCAAGGGCATAATGCAGGCATACCGTGAAGGAAAGCCGCATCCGTAAATCTTAATAAAAATAAGACCGTACAGCATTTCGTCTTGCTGTACGGTCATTTTATTTTATCGGTTTTCGGGTTTTCAGGTCACCGCCGTCATTATCTCCGAAAGGTCGCTGTCTGCGGAGCCTTTGAACAGTATGGCGTCATTATCGGCAATGTTGAGCTTCAGAAACTCGGTAAGCGCCTCCGCAGTGTCGAATTTGACGATGAACTTATGCTTGTTGTCTGCGGTATTTGCAATATGCGATGCGGTTTTGCCGTAGCATACGCATATATCGACCGCACATTTATTTATGAGAGCTCCGACCTTTTCAAAAAGGTTTTTCTCATAATCGTTACCGTCGTTGAGCTCGGTGAATACGGCGATCCTTCTTGCGCTTTCGTCAAGGAATAATGAACACAGCTCCTTTAATGCTGCGCCGACGCTTTCTTTTCCCGTGCTTTCAAAATCCGAGATAACGGTAACATTGCGTTCGTTTTTAACTACGGAAAGTCCCGATGTCTTGCGGAATTTTTCTATCGAAGAAATTGCATCCTTTATCGGTATGCCGATTATATCGCAAAGTGCAAAGGTGGCAAGCGCCTGGTATACGCTGTGCTTGTCGTCGGAATAGAACTCTACGGGATATTTCCGGTCTCCGTGTACTATGGTAAGGGATATCTTTCCGTTGCCGATACTTATATCATCGGCAAAATAATCTGCCATTCTGTTGTCGACACCTATGGTGATTATGTCCTGCGGGATAGTAAAAATACCGGCAAGGCTCTTGTCGTCTATATTGACTATGACCGCTGCCGCCTCGGACATACCGTTGCATATCGCAAGCTTCTCGTCGATAAGCTCCTGTTTTGTAAGATCTCTCGGATTGTTCGATGCGACGGCACTTATGATAACGGCAACATCAAAGCTTGCTATCCTCGATATGCGCTTTACATTGCCTTCTTCCGCTACGGAAACATTCACGACAGCTGCATTTGTGCCCTTTTCCGCCGAAAGGAATGCCTTTATCATAGATGCAACATTGTTGTCGACGGATGTGGATTTGACTATGTTCATCCTGTCTGATAAGGTCTTGCTTATCATTTGTATCGGATTTATCTTATCCGGGCTGTCAAGAATGGCGATAGACCACAGACCGAGACGTGTCTTGATGTAGCTGACTATCCTTTCTTTTGCTTCCTCAAGGTTTTCGACCACTATGCTCGGTATCGAAGGCACGGGCTTATCGCTTACTATTACAGCGGCGCCGTCATCATACGCCTTTTTTGCTTCTTCGATATCGTCGGTAAAGTATGCGCATCCTTTTTTGATCTTCTGCTTGCCGGAGCAAAGAGAAAGAATGTTCATATCGCCGGCATTTCTCTGAAGGACAGAGAGTGCGTCGCACATTTCCGATAAGGTAAAAATAGCGTCATCGGAGCGGGAGATCTGCTTCTTTTCGACTTTGCCGCTCAGTGCCTCAAAATTCTGGAATGTAAAATCAAAAAGCGTTACTGCGTCATAGAAAACATATTTCATCTGCTTTGTATTTTCTACACCGAGTACTATTACTAATATCTCTTCGCCGTACATGTCCTGAGGCGGAAGAGCAGAGCAGGCGAGACAGGCTTTCGAGCGGACCGTGTAGCCGCTCTTTATACCTATCGCAGTTTTGTACATATATCTGCGGTTTTTCGTATTTATAAGAAGGTTTGTGTTCGTAAGAGTCCTTGCCTCGCTCTTTTCGGTGGCGGGGATAGTGTATTCCGATGTAGCGGCGATCTTCCTGAACAGCTTGTTTGTCATGCAATAACGACAGATTATAGCCATATCATACGCATTCGAGAACTGTTCGGCAGTGAATTTGTTGTTGTCATCGGTAACTATGGTGTCCGCAGCGCCGATAGAAGCCGCTTTCTTTTCCATCATGACGGAAAAGCTGTCCTTGTCGCCTGCAATGTATTCCGCAAGTGCGAACATGGAATCATTGGCAGAGGAGAGCATCATTGAATATACTAGATCAAGGACGGTCAGTTTTTCGCCCGCAACAAGTCCTATCGATGCCGAGCTTTTCCATTTTGCCATTTCGGCAACGACCGAATCACTTACAGTCACGACCTCTGCGGGACTGCATTTTTCGAGAGCTATTATCGACGCAAGTATCTTTGTGATAAATGCCGGGTACATTTTCATCTTGGCATTCTTTTCAAGAAGTATCTTTCCTTCGTGTTGGGTGACAACTATGGCTGCCGGCGCAGTTATATCCGGCATCTCCATCTTTTGTACGGCGTTCATTTCCTGCATTCGATCTACCCGCTTTCCGAAACTAAAATATGTTGATATATTCAACTACACTATTATTATAGCACCGATTTAAGTTATTTTCAATAGTTAAATATAAAATTTGCATAAAAAAAGTAATAACTTTTGTAAATTTTTATGTATTTAGATATTGACAAACGCCGAAATATAGGTTATAATATGTATGAATAATAGTATGGGTAGAAGTATGCCCATCTATAAATTTAAGATTTGACAAAATAGCGATTTTTGTAAGGAGAATGCGATATGTCAGTGAATAACAATGAATTTACTCAGGAAGAAAGACTGAGCCGCAGGATCAAAGTACTCAGGAAGATAATCGCCTTCGTATTTGCCATTAATCTGGTATTTATGAGACTTATCAGCCCGCTTACTTCTAATATCCAGAAGTCTCAGGCTTCGCCTTTTGAAAATGTATCCGCTGTAACATATTCAACAGATAATGTTTACTCCGCACAGCTGCCTTCGATACTCAGCGCTTCCGATTTCGAGGATAGCGCAGATATGCAGGATGTGCTTGTCGGAGATGTATATAACGGCCTCTTCGGTAATGCGGCCGGATTTAATCTGTTTGTTGAAGGAGACTGCACCGTAACAGGCGCAGACTGTGGCGGACGCATGGCTGTCGGCGGTAACTTTACCGCTAAGGTCAACGGAAACTACATGATCAATGCAAATCATGATGCACTTTCCACCGCAGCATTTATCTGCGGCGGTCAGGTTTCCGTGCCCGAACTTCAGAATATCAAGGTATGGACTACCGACGGTACCGGCTTCAACAACAATCATTGTGAAGTCTATACCGATGAGCAGGTCGGCGCTTCTGCAAAGGACTTTGTAGTAAGCAGCTTCGATAAGCTCAGAGAATCCTCTGCCGCTCTTGCACAGATGGATGCGATCGGTACATACGATTTCAACGGTTGGCTCACTCTTCAGGGAAATTCTCCCGTAGTCAATGTATTTACATTTGATGCTAACCAGTGGAATTCTATCGTAGGTACCGGCGAATACGGTATCAGACTTGATGTTCCCGACGGATCCCGTGTTATAATCAATATCACGGGCGATTCCGATTCTCCTGTTAACCTCAAGCCTAACTGGGGAATAAATTACAACGGTATGAATACCGGCAGAGATTTCAATAAGCTCCTTATCAATGTAACGGATGCTGATATTGAGCTGTTCGGTTTCAACGGCAATATACTCGCTCCTAACTCTCATGTTGACGCTAAGGGCGGACATCAGCACGGTCAGGTAGTATGCCAGTCCGTAGAAGGCAACACCGAGTACGGCTGGGCAGGCGGCTTCAATTTCTTAGAAAACGATGACGACTTCGATATAGATATTGGTGATACTGATATGGATACTGACACAGACACCGATACTGATACGGATACTGACACTGATACAGATACAGATACTGACACCGACACCGATACGGATTCCGATCTTGATACCGATACAGATACGGATATGGATACCGATATGGACA
>DILZ01000045.1:8245-10780 GCA_002425305.1 Ruminococcaceae bacterium UBA5579 | reverse complement strand
CAGCCTTTACCTGTGCCGTTCGTGTAATTGTCGCAGATACCGTCGTTGTCACTGTCGACAAATCCGCCGTTTCCACGTCCGCAGCCTTTGCCCGTGCCGTTCGCGTAATTGTCACAGATACCGTCGTTGTCGCTGTCGGCAAATCCGCCGTTTCCGCGTCCGCAGCCTTTACCTGTGCCGTTCGCGTAATTGTCACAGATACCGTCGTTGTCGTTGTCGACAAATCCTCCGTTCGGATTTTCCGACGCGTTTACAAAATCGCCCTGCGCCTTATCAACCCGAATGTTTCCGTTAAGCGTTTCCGAAAGATTTACCGTAGCTGCGGGTTTTTCCGCGCCCCTCGCATTTGCCAACACACCCGTTGCTCCAACTCCCGCCGCCAGAATTGCCGCAGGAATAATCAACCATTTTTTACTCATAACAGTACCTCCGTTTGGTAGTGATTCTGTAGATTTCATTAATAATACGATCGAGCATCGAAAATCCGTTCAGAAAACTAAAATTTTTTTAATTATAGCACAATATCGCTATAATGTCAAATAGTGCAATAAAATTTTTAAAACCCCTTGACAAGCAAAATAAAATGTGATATAATGTATAAGTGTTAATTGCGGGTGTAGTTCAATGGTAGAATTCCAGCCTTCCAAGCTGGCCGCGTGGGTTCGATTCCCATCACCCGCTCCAATCCGCTGAACATCGGCGGTTTTTATTTATTCGGTATGCGCCATTAGCTCAGCTGGATAGAGCAACCGCCTTCTAAGCGGTAGGTCAAAGGTTCGAATCCTTTATGGCGTGCCATATAGTTATTAGGGAATAGTTGTTAGTTGTTGGTTTTGTTTACAGAAAACTGATTTTTAATAGATTATTCACCAATCACTGAATAAGTACGGTGGGTATAGCTCAGTTGGTTAAAGCGCCGGATTGTGGTCCCGGAGATCGTGGGTTCGACTCCCACTACCCACCCCACATTAACATCGGGCATAGGCTTCGTGCCGATGCCCGATTAGTTTGATAGTTTAATAGTTGTTAGTTATTAGTTGTGCCGCATAACTAACAACTAACAACTAATAACTAATAACTATTGGGATATAGCCAAGTGGTAAGGCAACAGACTTTGACTCTGTCATTCCGTTGGTTCGAATCCAACTATCCCAACCATCAGTTAAACAAAATCCCCTTGCTTCGCAAGGGAATTTTGTTTAATGCTAAAGGCTTCGGTCTGCGCCCTGCGGGCTTGACCTCGGCTCTTTAGCAGGCGCGTTGACTCGCTCCAATAGGCGGTTTTGCGTCAAATCTTTTTGGTAACGATGTCGCAATATAAGACCGACGATTTTTAACCGGATCATCGGTTCTTTTTTTAGGTCGTCGGGTGCCGGGATTTTCCGAAAGCTCTCGTAAGGGAAAAACTCACCGCGCTTGTATGGATAATGCGCGTTATCGTAGCGGCAGCTGCCGAGTATGGGGCGGTCTGCTTTATTAATGAAATATTAAACTATGGAGGTAAATATTATGAGCGAAAAAATAGTACAGACAGCGGGAAGAACGCAGCTCGGTGATTTTGCGCCCGAGTTCGCACACTTTAACGACGACGTTCTGTTCGGAGAAAACTGGAACAACGGTGATATCGATCTGAAGACCCGCTGTATCGTCACGATGACAGCGCTTATGTCGTCTGGCATTACGGATTCCTCGCTTATCTATCATCTGGAAAACGCAAAGGCTCACGGCGTGACAAAATCGGAAGCGGCGGCGATAATAACTCATACGGCGTTTTATGCGGGCTGGCCCAAAGCGTGGGCGGTCTTTCGCCTTGCTAAAGACGTGTGGAATACCGAAACAGCCGCCGAGGACGCCAAATCCGAACACGCCGCAAAAATGATATTCCCTATCGGTGCGCCGAACGACGGGTTTGCGAAATTCTTTGTCGGGCAGAGCTATTTAGCGCCCGTTTCCACGGAGCAGGTCGGTATTTTTAACGTAACATTTGAACCGCGCTGTCGAAACAACTGGCATATTCACCGCGCGGACAAGGGCGGCGGACAAATTCTCATCTGCCTTGCCGGGGAGGGTTACTATCAGGAATGGGGAAAAGAGGCGCAGCGGCTTCACCCGGGAGATGTGGTAAACATTCCCGTCGATGTGAAGCATTGGCACGGAGCGGCGCCCGACAGCTGGTTTTCGCATTTAGCGGTCGAGGTTCCGGGGGAGAACGGTTTCAACGAATGGCTGGAGCCTGTCGGCGACGAAGAATATAACAAGCTGAATCGGTAACCGAAACAGTTTGAAGCAATGAACATTCTCATCGCAGACAAAAACCGCTCAACCCTCACGGTTAAGCGGGTTTTTGTATGTCATCGTCACCAAATGGATTTTCGGAAAGCGCAACGTTATACAGGAGATCGCTCCGCGTTGTTTTTGCGGTATTTTGCGCGAAGCGCAAAATCGAATTGCCATTAGAGCAATTCGAGCAAAAACAATGCCGCTAAAGAGCTGAGGTCAAGCCGAAGGCGCATACCGAAGCCTTTAGCGTAACAC
>DILZ01000045.1:2844-8170 GCA_002425305.1 Ruminococcaceae bacterium UBA5579 | reverse complement strand
CTATCCAGCTGAGCTACAGGCGCATACTGTCGCCGCGTTATCATCAACGACAGTAATTATTATAACACTTTTTTACGAATTTGTCAAGGGTTTTTTAAAAATTCTCGTCAAAAAAATATATTGACGGAGCGTTCGGAAGCTCCGCCAATATCGCTATGTAAGCACCGCCCCTTGAGATACCTCCGCAGCGACAGCCAGAGCCTCCTCCTCGGTAAGTACTCCGTTCGCCTGCATACTGTCAAGCACCTGCACCAGACGCTGATGCGCAAGCTCGGGAGATTCGTCAAGCGAGTAAACGGAAGGCGCGTTCGGAAGTCCCGCCAGCATAGCGCACTCGTAGTCCGAAAGCTCGGACGGCTCTTTGTTGAAGTAACCCCGCGCCGCTTCTCCGATACCGTAGTGATCGCTTCCGAAATAGATCGTGTTGACATACAGTTCAAAGATATCGTTCTTGGACAACTCCCGTTCCAGATCGAACGCCGCCCACACCTCGGCGAACTTCCGCTCGAACCTCTTTTCCTGCGTAAACCAAACGTTCTTCGCGAGCTGCTGAGTTATGGTCGAGCCGCCTTGATCGAGCGATTTGTTTTTTATATCGTACAGCACGGCGCGGATTATCGACTTCACGTTTATTCCGCTGTGCTTAAAGAACCGCCTGTCCTCGACGGATATCACCGCGTCCACATAAAATTGCGGCAGCTCGTCGAACTTCACATAGCCCTCCCTCGCGCGGATATCCTCCGCCACCCGTGCTATGGAAAGCTCCTTTTTGGAGTTGCTCCACAGCACCGCGCCCTTTATCGCGAAAAATCCCGTGACAAGAACGACAAGCGCAACGAGTATCAGAAGCACCCTTAAAGCTATTTTTAAAGCCTTTTTCATAATATCACCCCAATTACAGCCGAGGCTCAAGCCGTCGGTCATCTATCGGCTGCGGACAGTATCTGTATTTTGATGTTTGTAAAACAGCGCCGACACAGCCATTTTCCCAAAGGTGACAAGCGCCCACACCGCGATACCGACCAGCATCACCGGCACGGCAGCCACCGCCAGGACCGTTTCCCCGATATTTTTCGGAGTATGGATCGTGCTTTTCATAAATAACTATCCCTTCGTTTTTTTCGTCAGTCAACGCCACGCCGTTTTTTCGACTTGCCCGCGCCGACTATCGTGATATAGCTCTTCGAGGTTATCCTGTAAAACAGGATATACATCAGCGCGAACCCCACATAGCTTATCGCCGTAACCAAAGCCAGCAGCGGCACATTGTACATATCAAATATATTGAGCATCTTCGCTATCATCGGGAACGCGAACAGCATATGCACTCCCGCGGCGACAAGCGGCAAAAAGAACACCTTAAGCACCTGAGAGTTAATTGAGCCGCGAATTTCCCCGCGCGTCATTCCGACCTTGCGGAGTATCTCAAACCTTGCAGCGTCCTCAAAGCCCTCGCTTATTTGCTTGTAGTACATAATAAGAGCTGCTGCCAGCGCGAACACGCTCCCGAGCAGTATGCCGAGGAACAGCAGACCGCCGTACAACCCGTAATACTCGTCAACGAACGTTGCCTTTGTATCTATACGCCAAGCGTGGTACGACAGATGCATAGTCGTCTCAAGCGTCTCATTTATCGCGTGATACCACGCGCCGTAAGGATTGTCAAGCCCTTCGTAGACCTCGTTCACTTCGTTTATGTCCTCGGAAACGTCAAAGCCGTATTCCACCTGGAACGCCGCCATTGACAGACTATCCCAGCCGTAGCCGTTCTCGCCGCGTTTTTCCGCTTCCGCCTTTGCGTCCGCTTCCGCTTTCTCGTTGATGGGGTTTATAATGTCATACTGCGCCTTGTATATCCTGCCCATCATCTCCAGGTCGCGGGCGTAGATAATCGCGAAGTCCTCCTGTGAGCGGAATATCTTTTGTTCTATCGATTCGGGCGTTATATCTATCGTTTGATAGGAAAGCTCCAGCTCGCCGAATTTTATCGTGGGATTTGCGGTAATGCGCTTGTCGCCCGCCTCGAATATCGCGACCTCGTTGTCGCCGAGGTCAAGGTTCAGAGCCTTGATATTATCGTCCGCCTCGTCAAGCGGAACGACCCTGAAGTCCGCACCGATCTCGTAATCCTCGCCGGGAACGGAAAGGTCCAATCCCATAACGAGCTTTACAACATCGCGTTCAAGATACATAAAGCGCTTTATTGAGGTGTTCTTCGGCGTGTAGCCCCACCCCTCGACACATTCGTTGACGACAGAGATAAGCCTATCGGTTTGGAGCGTTTCGTCGTCGAACATCGTTACCGTGATATCGTGCGGATAGCGCGTTTCAATGTTGTCGGGGATAGCCGCGTACAGCGACACCGTGCTTGATATTGTCACCAATACCATTGTCGAAAGAATACAGATAGAGGCAAGCCCCGCGCCGTTTTTGCGCATACGGAAGATCATCTGCGACACGGAAACAAAGTTTTTCGTTTTGTAGTAATAGCCCTTGTTTTTCTGCAAAATCCTGCACAGCACGACGCTGCCCGCGATGAACAGCAGATAAGACGCAATGATAACGAGGATCACCGCGATAAAGAACATTCCCATCGCCACCGACGGGTCTTTGATGGACAGCGCCATATAATACGCCGCTCCAAGCATAAGAGACCCGATGACCGCTGCGGGAATGTTGGTGCGCGGCGGCTTTTCGCCTGCGCTTTCGGAGTGAAGAAGCTCGATAGGACGGGAGAAGAACAGCTGCCTTAACGAGTTCACAAGTATCACCGCGAATATCGCCGCGAACAGCACCAGCGCGATAATTATCGCCTTAAAGTCGATATAGAACTCATAGCTGACGTTGCCGCGCAGCATTTTCATCGCGAGCATTTCCGCGAGCTTTGAGAACAGCACTCCAAGCCCCAGCCCGAAAAGCTCTGCGATAAGATACACGAAGAACGTTTCGCGCACGAGTATTTTAGCTATCTGTCTTTTCCCAAGCCCTAAGATGTTATACAGCCCGAATTCCTTTTTGCGGCGTTTGATAAGAAACGAGTTTGTGTAAAACAGGAATATCGCCGAGAATATCCCCATAACGACCATACCTATCTGAAGTATCATCACCATACCGTGACCGCCCACCATACGGCCAAGCATAGAGTTCCCGCCGAGAAACGCGATAATATAGAAGATCGAGATCATCAGCGCGGCGGTGAGGATAAACGGCACATACGACCTGCCGTTTTTCTTGATGCCCGTCGCCGCGAGCCTTGAATACAGTCCGGACATCAATCATCACCTCCTGCCGCAGCATCCGTGCTGCTGCCGGAAGCCATTACGGTGAGAGCGTCCGATATCTTGCGGTACATCTGATCGACCGTGGCGTTTGCTCTGTAAAGCTGGTGGAACACCGCGCCGTCACGAATGAACAGCACTCTTGACGCGTGAGCGGCGGCTTTTGTGGAGTGCGTTACCATAAGTATGGTCTGCCCGCTTTTGTTTATTTCTCCAAACAGCTTTAACAGCTCGTCGGAGGACTTGCTGTCAAGCGCTCCGGTCGGCTCGTCGGCAAGAAGAATTTTCGGGTCTGTGATTATAGCGCGGGCGATAGCGGCACGCTGCTTCTGTCCGCCCGACACCTCATACGGGAACTTGTTAAGTATATCCGATATTCCAAGCGCCTTCGCCGTCGGCTCGAGCTTTCGCTCCATTTCATCTGTTTTCAGCCCGCGCAGAACGAGCGGCAAAAAAATGTTGTCCTTTATCGAGAACGTGTCCAGCAGATTGAACTCTTGAAATACAAAGCCTAAGTTATCACGCCGAAACGCCGACATCTCGCTTTCCTTTATCTTACCGAGATCGCGACCGTCAAGGATAACGCTACCCGCCGTCNNCGGTCGAGTGCCGCGAGAATGTTCAGAAGCGTGGTCTTTCCCGAGCCGCTCTCGCCCATTATCGCGATGAACTCTCCCTGTTCCGCCGTGAACGAAACGCTTCTCAGCGCCTCCACCTTGTTACCCCCGAACCTGCCGACGTACACCTTTTTCAGATTGTTGACTTCAAGCAACTGCATATATTTTCCTCCCGCGTTTTGGTTTTTTATTGTGTTTTTATTATACCAAACCCGGGCGGCTTTTTCCATAGTTTTTGTCTAACATTTATCTTACATTTTTGTTAGATTAGAGCGTTAAGGAGAACACGCTCTAAGAGCCTGTTCAGCATCTCGACGTATGCGGATTTCGCAGCAGATTTTGCGGATTTCAAGGCGTTTTTTCGCAGATGTACTTAATGTACTTCAAGAAAAAACAACGAAGAAATACGCAAAATATGCAAGAAAGACGCGTGCGGAGAGATACTGAACAGGCTCTAAGCAAAATGCTCCCCGTTTTCGGGGGAGCGCAGCTACTCTCGTGTGTCGACTTCCGCCGAACGCATCTCAATGCGTATTTCCGTTCCGTGCTTGTCGGAGCTTGCCGAAATTGAGATGCTGAACAGGCTCTTANNGAGCCGTTCGCAGATGCGGCGGCAGAGATATAGTCCTATGCCCGTAGCACGCTTGTCGGAGCGTCCGTTGTTCCCGGTAAATCCTCGCTCGAAAACGCGCGGCAAATCCTCGGGAGCTATGCCGATACCCGTGTCACGAACGATCAAGACAGGCTCGCCGGGAGCTTCAAGCGCTATCTCGACGCTCCCTTGTTTTGTGTATTTCAGGGCGTTGGAGATAAGCTGTTCGATAACGAAAAGCAACAGCTTTTCATCGGTCAAAACGTCAATGTTCAGCGGCTCGTAAACGAGCGTCAGCTTTCGGCGGATAAACTGCTTTGAAAACTTCCGCAGCGCTTGTTTAACAATTCCGTCCAGCGAATGCGTTTTAATAACAAGGTCGCTTTCGTCGTTGTCAAGATGAACGTAGCACAGCGCCATTTCAACATATTGCTCTATCCTTTGCAGATATTCGGCGAACTCGTCCTTTTCCGCAAGCTCGCAGCTCTGAAGAGCAAGGTTCATCGCGGTTATCGGCGTTTTTATCTGGTGCGCCCACATCGCGAAATAGACCGACGCGTCGTCATAACGTTTGTCGGCTGCGGAGGCAAGCACGTTCTTTTCAAGAAACAGCGTTTCCATAAGCTCCTGATAGCGGACCTCGCTTTCGTTGTCAGGCTCCGGCAGATGCTCGAGCGTCAGAAGTATCTCGTCCTCAAGCTGCGATAAAATGCGGCACTTTTTCCGATAGCGCAGAAAGTCCCCAACGGCAGCCGCGCCCGTTACTGCGGCGCATATCAAAAGCGAGTAAGCTACGGCAGCGCCCGGCACCCCGTACAGTATCATAAACAGAGTGAACG
>DILZ01000045.1:0-2827 GCA_002425305.1 Ruminococcaceae bacterium UBA5579 | reverse complement strand
GCTGTACAAAAAGCTCATAAAAAAACTCATAGCTTCTTTTTCTTGGAGAATATCGGCTCGCCGCGTCTGCCTTTAGCGCGCTTTACGCGTTCGCGCTCCGCTTTTTCCTCCTCGGCGCGGCGCTTGTCCGCTTCCATCTGCTCCAGCTTCGATCTGCTCTTTTCGGCTATATCTATAAGCATAAGACGGTTGTTGAACGACGGCTTGTCAAGAACTATATCGAACAGCGCGTTCATAAGCTGCTCGGCTTCGTTTTCGTTCTGCGCGAGCTTTCGGTCGAGCAGCTCGCGCTTTGTCACGGCAAGCTGATCTATTTCGTAGCACTCGTTGGTGTTTATTATCTCGTTGAGGTCGGAAAGCGACTTTTTAAGCTTCGCCGTCTGAGGGGCAGGCTCGTTGGGAATGTCGAGCTTTCGCGCGCGGCTGTCGGCTATCTCGCATTGAAGAAGCTCCTTTAAGTCCTGCGGTCCAAGCTCACGGATAAGCGCCTTCAGCGCCTTGCGTTCCTCGGGTATCTTTACATCGTGGTGATATACGAGCCAGCTTATCTCATCGCTGAGATTTTTCGGGAAGTTCAGCCGCCGCATTATGCACTCGGCAAGCAGACGGCTGCGCTCTCCGTGACCCTTGAAGTGTCCGCGCCCGTTGCTGTCGAGGGACATACAGTCGGGCTTTCCCAGATCGTGGAACAGCATTGCAAAACGTATGGACGGCTCGGGCAGAGCGAACCCCACCGCCTTGCAGGTGTGAACCCACACTGTAAAATCGTGGTGCGGCGAGTGTTGGTCGCAATCCACGCACGGCTCTATCTCAGGGATAATATGCTTAAGTATATCGATGTTTTTTTCAAGAGCGCGCGCCGCGAATTTTCCCATAACTATGCGCTGAAGCTCCTCGCGCAGCGAATCGGCGTCGGCGTAATCGAAGCACGCGACGTTCGCCCTCATACAGGTGCGGGTCTGCTCTTCTATCTCGTATTCGTCCTCGGAGCAATATCGGATAGCCTCCAGCAGTCTTGCGGGAGCTATGGAGAAGCTCTTTGTCATATCGTAGACGGTCTGCACGGTAGGCTGACCTCCCGATTTGACGTTGACGGTGACGTTCTCTCCGATAGCCACGACCTTCTTCACCTCGTCGCCGACAAGCGCGTTTTTGCCGTCATACGGGTCGATAAGCCCCGCCTTCGGGGAGTAAGCCATAGCGTTCATCGTAAAGCCGCGCCGAGCCAGATCNNGGTCGAGCCAGATCGGTATCGAGGTCGGGCGCGTACATAACGCGGTTTCCGACGACCTCGCGGCGGTACGGCGACACCGCGATGACCATTCCTAGGATAGTCACCATTATCTCGCCCTTTGCCATTCCCTCGTCGGAAATGCGGTAGTCGCGGAACGCGAACAGAATATCGTTTATTCCGGCATTCGTCACGATGTCGAAATCCTGCGGCGAGCGACCCAAAATCATCTCACGGACGCACTCCCCGACGACATATGCCTCAAACCCCGAGTTTTCGAGTATATCCAAAGCCTCGGTGACTTGCTGCGGTAAAAATATCATAATAAAATCAACCCCCGATGTCAATTGACAATTTATAATTGATAATTTTGGTATCCGCCTGCGGCGGATAAATTTAAATATGCGCGCGAAGCGCACACCTTAATTGTCAATTGTCCATAATACCTCATAATAATTATACAATATCCGCGCCCGAAAATCAACCCTTTTTGAAAATTATACGAAATTTTTCACAAAAACCCTTGCAATTTGTGAGGATTTATTGTATAATAATGATAACACGCAATGGCTATGCTCAATTATCCTATCCAAAACGCGCCGAATTGTCCATTATCCATTGTCAATTATCAATTACAAACGGGGGTACACTTTGATGAAAACATTCACAGCGGACAACATCAGAAACGTTGTTTTGACGGGTCACGGCGGAAGCGGCAAGACCGCGCTTGCGGAGGCTATGCTCTTTAAGTGCGGGCTGACCGACAGAATGGGAAATACCGCTGAGGGCAACACCGTATGCGACTTCGACGCGGAGGAGATAAAGCGCAAGATATCGATAAACGCCTCTGTTGCGAATATGGAATGGAACGGAGTTAAGATAAACGTTATAGACGCTCCGGGTCAGTTTGATTTCGTGGGCGGTATGTACGAGGGTATGAGAGCCGCCGAGAGCGTTATCGTTACGGTAAACGGCAAGGACGGCGTGTGCCCGGGCACTATCAAGGCGTATCAGCTCGCGGAAAAGGAAAACAAGGCGCGTATGCTGGCGGTCACTTGTATGGAGGTCGAAAACAGCGACTTCTACCGTGTGTTCACGCAGATGAAGACCGTTTTCGGTCCTTCGGTCTGCCCGATAGTCGTGCCGTATGACAAGCACGGCTTTGTTGAAGCGTACATTAATTTGCTTACGATGAAGGCATATAAATACGACACCAAGGGCGTTCCGACCGAGGTCGAGATGCCCGCGTCCGAGAACCGCATCGCGGGACTTCGCGCGGCAATGGCGGAANNAAGCGGTAGCCGAAACCAACGAGGAATTTATGGATAAGTTCTTCAATGAGGAGGAGTTCACGCAAGACGAGCTTGTAAAGGGCATTCACGACGGCGTGGCGAGCGGTACGATAACGCCCGTCGTATGCTGCGCGAACGACACTCTTTCGGGCGTGGATATGCTGCTTGAAGCGGTGACGAAAATGCTGCCGTCTCCGAACGAGCGCAAGCTCGAAAAGGCGAACGGCACAGAGGTGTCTTATGATGAAAGCAAGCCGTTCAAGGGCATTATCTTCAAAACCGTTGCAGACCCGTTTGTCGGAAA
>DILZ01000113.1:3868-5784 GCA_002425305.1 Ruminococcaceae bacterium UBA5579 | reverse complement strand
TCGGCAAGAGCCTTTGCAAGCTCCGTTTTGCCCACGCCCGTAGGGCCTAAGAACAGGAACGAGCCTAACGGCTTTCGCGGGTCGTTGATACCCGCACGCGAACGCATAATGCTTTCCGTCACGCGGCTCACCGCTTCGTCCTGACCCATAACGCGCTTGTGCAGAGTGTCCGCCAACATCAGTATCTTCTCGCGCTCGCCCTCGACCAGCTTCGCCACGGGGATACCCGTGCGCCGCGCCACGATACGCGCTATCTCCTCGTCGTTCACCTTGTCGCGCAGCAGAGAGCTTGCCTTTGCCTCCTCGGCAAGGTCTTCTTCTTTTTTTAGCTCCTCCTGCAATTGCGGGAGTTTTCCGTACATCAGCTCCGCCGCCTTGTTGAGGTCGTTCTCGCGTTTTGCCTTCTCGATGTCCGCGTTGGTCTGCTCAATGGTTTTCCGCAGCTCCTGAACCTTGGTTATCGCGTTCTTTTCGTTCTCCCACTTCGCTTTCATCGTGTTGAACTTGTCGCGCTTTTCGGCAAGCTCCTTTTGGATATCCGCCAAATGCTCCTGCGAAAGCTTATCTGTTTCCTTTTTGAGAGCCGCCTCTTCTATCTCCATCTGCATTATCCCGCGTGAGATCTCATCAAGCTCCGAAGGCATCGAATCCATTTCCGTGCGGATCATCGCGCAAGCCTCGTCCACAAGGTCTATCGCCTTGTCAGGGAGGAAACGGTCGGTGATGTAGCGCGCGGAGAGCGTCGCCGCCGCGATTATCGCGTTGTCTTGTATCTTAACGCCGTGGAACACCTCATAACGCTCTTTCAGTCCGCGCAAGATCGAGATCGTATCCTCGACCGTCGGCTCTTCAACAAGAACCTTTTGGAAACGGCGTTCAAGCGCGGGGTCTTTTTCGATATACTTCGCGTACTCATCAAGAGTTGTCGCGCCTATGCAGTGCAGCTCGCCGCGAGCAAGCATCGGTTTGAGCAGATTGCCCGCGTCCATAGCGCCGGATGATTTCCCCGCGCCCACTATCAGGTGCAGCTCATCTATAAAGAGGATTATTCTTCCGTCCGATTTCTTGACCTCGTTCAGCACGGCTTTCAAACGCTCCTCAAACTCACCCTGATACTTCGCGCCTGCGATAAGCGCGCCCATATCCAGCGAGAACAGCTTGCGGTCTTTGAGGTTAGAAGGAACGTCGCCGCGGACGATACGCAAAGCCAACCCCTCTGCGATAGCGGTCTTTCCGACGCCGGGTTCACCGATAAGGCACGGGTTGTTTTTCGTTTTGCGCGAGAGTATGCGGATAACGCTGCGTATCTCGCTGTCGCGCCCGATAACGGGGTCGAGCTTGTTCTGCCGCGCCAGCTCCACAAGGTCTTGTCCGTACTTTTTAAGAACGTCGTAGGTCTCCTCGGGGTTCTGCGAGGTCACGCGCTGATTTCCGCGAATATCCTGCAATACGGCAAGCAGCTTGTTCTTGTCAACGCCGAACGATTTCAGCATACCTGCAACTCCGCTGTCGGGCTTTTCAACCAAAGCGAGCAGCAAATGCTCCACGGAAACGTACTCGTCCTTCATACGCTCCGCGATCTTCTCCGCCTCGGCGAACGCTTTGTCGAGATCGGGCGAAACGTATATCTTCCCCGCCTCACGACCGCTTCCCGAAACGCGCGAAATTCCCTCGATGAACTTTAGCGCGGTGGCTTTGAAGCCGGCAGCGTCAATGCCCATTTTCGTAATGACCTGCGGGATAAGCCCGCCCTCGTCGTTCAGCAGCGCGTACAGCAAATGCATTTGCTCCACGCAGTTGTTCTGATACGACAGTGCTACGTCCTGCGCGGACTGCACTGCTTCTATGCTCTTTTGTGTGAGTTTGTTCGGGTTCATAAAAGTTACCTCCTATTTTAATTTAAATTTCAAAATTCC
>DILZ01000113.1:3636-3819 GCA_002425305.1 Ruminococcaceae bacterium UBA5579 | reverse complement strand
TTAACACTTTTTGAAATTTATGCAGTCTTGTTATGCGGCTGAGTATCGGAACGCGCTTTAATGCGCGCTTGCTGCTCAATCGGAAGTCGGAACGCGCTATGCCGTGTTTTTGTTACGGTGCGCGGTTGATTTGTTCTGTTATTGTCCCGCTCTCGATCATCGGGATACAAGGCGAAAAGTCCT
>DILZ01000113.1:2327-3574 GCA_002425305.1 Ruminococcaceae bacterium UBA5579 | reverse complement strand
AGATATATCATACCGTAACTCCCCGTTGCCGTTTCTGTGATTTTTTTGTATGCTTCGATGATATTGTCGGCCTCCGCCGTGCGGTGATTTGAATACATTATAGTATTGACAAACGGAACGCCGTTTACATATCGAAGTTCAATTCCGCTTTCCGAAACGATGTCTTTCACTTTCCGCATTATCTTGTCAAGCTCGTCCTGCGAAAGCCGATCCTCGTCCTCATAGGTTTCCCAAACGGACAGCCACCCGTGCAGTTCAACCATAACCGTCACCCCTTACTCCGGATTACAAAACCTATATAATAACACCCTGTGCGGCTATCCGCTTACGGTAATACATCTCGGNNGCGCTGCGCTATCCGTATCGGGGAGCATTAAAAAATACTCCTTCATAGAGCCGTCCAGCATCGCCATATAATCCGCGACAGCCGTGCCAAGCTCGTCCTCGGAGATGTCGCCGCGCGGCATATTCAGCGTCCGCGTGAACCGCCCGTCCTGTATTTTATACAGAATATCGCCGCTTATTTTGTCGGCGATGTACTTTTGCTCCAACGCCGTCCAGCACTTAAAGAACTCAGTGAGATCGCCGATCAACTGCGCGTTCTGCGAACGGAACGACACCCTCAGTTCTCCCGCGCGAACGCCGTTCTCAAAGAACAGCTCAACGGAATACTTGACAGTCGGCTTGTAACGGTATTTCAGTGAAGTTCGCGCGGATAGTGTACTTCCCGTAGGCTTTTCAGCGAGCATAAAAGCGTCGGTCATACTCCGTGCAAGGCTGTCGAGTATCCCGCGCAGACGCATTTCGGGCGTGACGAACGCGACCCTTTCCGCGAGTATGCGGTTTATCATCGCAGAACGCGACATTCCCGCCGTCCGCGCAAGAGCGTCTANNCCGACAGCACAAGGCTGTATATGCTTTTGTTCACGTTTATCGCCCCGCTCTCTTTTGCTCTCCTTTTTAATAATTGTAGCACCGTTTTAATAATTTGTCAAGCAAATTCATTAATATTTCACACAGTTTTCATTTTCTTAGTTCATTACGGAAAGCAGCGTCGCCCAATTTTAAAACCCGGAACGTCGCAAACAGCGGCTCCGATGAGCCGTTTTACGCAGATTCGGGAGCAGTAAAAAATCCCCTCCGCACCCGAAGAGGATTTTTAGTGTTATTGATCTGCGTTGTTATGCGAGTCTCTTCATAAATAAAAGTTACCGACGCGTCCATTCCAACGGAGTACTCGTCTTTTG
>DILZ01000113.1:295-2287 GCA_002425305.1 Ruminococcaceae bacterium UBA5579 | reverse complement strand
CTTTTTTTCCTATGGGACATCTCCCGTTCGTTGTTCTTGCGGCGAAGAAATTCGGCAGCGTTCTGCAAAAACTCTATGTCCTCACAGGACAGGTCGGTTACGTCAAGCGTTTGTCTTTTGTTTTCTAAACCCAACAGATGATCGGTCGTGACGTGAAACACCTCCGAGATCTTGATAAGTATCTCGGGCGAAGGGGAGCGAAGCGACTGCTCATAATAACTTACGGCAGCCTTTGACAGACCCAGCTTGTCCGCCAGCTCTTTTTGCGTTATTCCAGTGCGGCGGCGAAGCTCTTTAAGCATAGTTCCGAAATCAACCATTTTAGTACCCCCTGTATAGTTTAACATAAATTTGTATAACTTATGTTGTTTTTTATGTTCAAAAAACAGTTGACTTTTGTAGAACGATGTGTTATAATAAATTATGGTTGTGACATATATGTCCGAAAAACAAGGAATTTCGCAAGGTTTTCGTATACATAAGGCGCAAACGAAAATCCGAGAAAATATACTTTAATTAATGAAAGGATAATTTATATGAAAAGAAAAATCAGATCCATTATGTCGGCGTNNTCTGCGGCAATGTGCGCAGCGTTTACGGGCTGCGGCAAATCCGACCTTGAAAAGGAACTCGAAAACGCAGCCAACCAACTTGATAAAGAGTTTGGCAATACGAGCAGACCGAGTAACACGAACAACACAGGCAACAATGCTGCGTCGTCAACACCTGAGTTGGAGAAGATCGATCCGTTTGCGGATATTAAAGTGACATTTACGGGGATATTTCCCAACAGCAAGATCAATATTTCGGGCGGAAACAGCAATGTTACATACACGCCAAGTTCCAATTCGGGTATGATGAACGGCGACGAGATCGAAATAACCGCCGAATTGAGAACGTCATCTCTGCAAAACAGATACTTATTAACGCAGACCTCCAAAAAATTCACGGTCAGCGGACTTTCCTCATATGCTTCAAAACTTGACGAGATTCCCAAGGAGTTTATGGATAAAATGAACAGGCAGGCAGAGGACGTCNNTGGGACAGCGGCAACACTATGAAGTCGCTCAAAAACATCGGCTATTATATGCTTTCCGCGAAAGAAGGTTTTAATCCTTCCACATCAAACTACCTGTATTGCGTATACAAGGTAACCGCAAACTTTGAAAAGGGCTATACCCGCGAGGAATATGACCGTAACCCCAGCAATCCCAATAATACCGGCGGAGAAGATTTCTACTATACTTATGTGGCGTTTTCCAACATTATGATTTTGGATGACGGCACTTGCACGGTTAACATCAGCGCGGGAAGACTTTGCAACAACACGACCCAAAGTATTATCGGCAGAATGTCTTGGGGTACATTTTCAGGGTATGGATTCCAGGGCTATAAGGATTTAGACAGTATGTTCAATGCTGTTGTCGCTAAACAGCTTGAAAGCTATGGCTACGAAAACACCGTCAAGGACATCGCGGACACGACCTCGTCAACAAGCTCCGACAATTCGGGAACTTCGGGTGCTTCGGATGCTTCGTAGGAAGAATCTGCGGAAAGCTCAAACTAAACCGGCAGCAAACACAGATTTTACTGTGAAAGAACAAAACCCCCTTGATTTTTTTCGCATAGTATGCTATAATAATGCCGTGCTTTACGCACAAAAGAATTAACGGAGGAAAATGATATGGTCAAGAAATTAGGAAGCGCGGGAATGCTTATCGGAGGGCTGATGGCGGCTATCGGCGGTATATTCGCATTTATTAACGCCTACTCAATGAAGATAAACGCTGCGATAAGTATGGCTGTTTTGGCAAGGGTCGGCGCGATCATCACTTTCGTTGCCGCAATAGTTATCATTGCAGGTGTTGTTATGTCGGGAACGCCCAAAAAAGGCGGAGCGATCGCAGGTATGATCTTCGCGATAATTGCGTTTATTGGGCAGTTTATGATAAATCCGATAACCAGCTGGAGGGCAGCTGCAAGTGCGGGAGG
>DILZ01000113.1:0-284 GCA_002425305.1 Ruminococcaceae bacterium UBA5579 | reverse complement strand
AGCCGCTATCGGGCTCTTTCTCCTCATCATCTCCGGATTTGTTTGTTTTATTATGGGTGTCGTTGGCGCCGCTTCCAAGAACAAGTCCTGATCGTAAGCTGAACAATAAAATCAACATAAAAATCCCGTTCCGACCGGAACGGGATTTTGTTTTCAGAAAAAGCCGCTTTACAATATATGAGCCTCATTTTATGCGGTTCTCCCTGCCGCAAACAGGTAAAACGCACAAATATCAATTTGAGTTATCGAATTTTCCCAATAACCCCACGGCCGTCAAGCCGCTA
>DILZ01000109.1:35512-57341 GCA_002425305.1 Ruminococcaceae bacterium UBA5579 | reverse complement strand
GATTGGAATATCCCGAACATCGCCGAGGAAAGCACCATAAATATGCCGCTCAAGCACAAAATAATAAACGAGCTCAACTTTATGTACGGCAGCTATACGGGCATAGCTATTTCGCTGTTTATGATGATACCGTCCTTTGCGGGAATGACGGAAAAGACAGCCGCGCCGGAGATAGCCGCCGCGTGGGAGCGCAAGGACGCGGACGCTCTGACAAGGAAAGTCACCTTACAGCTTCGCGCGGGAACGCTTATCGCCTGCCCCGCTTGCTTCGGAGCGGCGGCGCTTGCCGAACCCTTGCTTGGATTACTGTATCGTTCAAGAACCGCGGAGGTCGCCGTATGCCAAAGCTCGTTTATTATTTTGTGCTTGAGCGGCATATTTATGGTGCTTTCCTCGGCGATGTTCGGGATATTCCAATCAATCGGAAAGGCTCATATTCCACTTATATTAATGATCGGTTCGGTACTGATAAAGCTGTTTTTAAACCCCTTGCTTATTTCTATTCCGCGGCTGAACATCGCGGGCGCGGCGCTTTCAAGCGTTGCCGGTTATCTGTTTATGACGATTGGCGGCACGATAATGCTCCACAAACACTTCCCACGGCGCATCAGTATGCTGCGGGCGGTTTTTCCCGCGCTGATCAGCGGAGCAGGCTGCGGCGCGTTCGCATTTATCGCCCGCAAGCTCCTCGAAACACGGCTAAACTCGTTGCTCACCTTGATTTTTTCAGCTGCTTCGGGAGCACTCGTATATGTGATACTCCTATTTTTAACACGGGTAATCCACTTTAGCTCAAAAAAGCTTTCGGACGCATAACGGATAATATAAAAAAGAATACGTCCGTAACAAAAGAAAAACCGGCGGTGCAAGAGGATTTTTCAACAATAAATTGAGCCGGCTTTTATGTAAAATCACTAATTTTTGTGTGTAGTTTTCGTACAAACGGCATAATATAGCGAAAAAATATAAAAAAATTTAAAAAACCCCTTGCAAAATCAAGAAAAATAAGTTAAAATAAAAATTGCAGAAACATATTTAGGGAGGTCGGATAGTGTTGGAGTTTGAATTCAAAAGCCGATACGGTATCAACGATCTGCTGAAGATAATGAAAATTCTGCGCTCGGAAAACGGTTGTCCTTGGGATAAGGTTCAAACGCATGAAAGCATACGCACCGATCTTATCGAGGAATGTTACGAGGTCTGCGAGGGAATTGACAAAAACAGCCCCGAGATATTAAAAGAGGAGCTGGGCGATCTGCTTATGCAGGTGGTGTTCCACGCGGAAATTGAGACCGAGCAAGGTAATTTTGACTTTGAGGACGTCTGCGACGATATCTGCCAAAAGCTGATATACAGACATCCGCACGTTTTCGGAGAAGGCGAGAAAAAAATAAAAGCCGATACCGAGGACGAGGTATTGAAAAATTGGGACGCTTTAAAAAAGGCGTCTAAACAACAGAATACATATACGGAAACGCTGGAAAGCGTGCCCAAGACCTTCCCCGCCTTGCTTAGGGGCGAAAAGGTTTGCAAGCGCGCGGCACGGGCGGGACTTCCGATAAATAACGCCGAAGACTGTATAAAAAAGATACAAGAACAGCTAGGCGAACTCAGTCGCCGTATATCATTGCAATCGGAGGACAAGGGGGAATTGTCCGAACATTTTGCACAAAATCAACAGATATTGGGGGAAATATTGTTTGGTTTTTGTAATTTAAACAGAATTTTGAAGAATGACGGCGAAAAAGCCTTGACATATTTTACAAATCGGTTTATAATGGCATTTAGGGCTGTCGAAGACGACATCATCAAACAGGGTGGTTCGTTGGACAAGCTCTCGCCGGAGGATATAGACCGTGCGTTCGGTGCGTTCATTTGACGGTCGGGCGTTTTATAGAAATAAAACGGCAAGTTGTACGTTTTATATTTGCATTTAATGCTTTATTTTATTTAGTCATTAGCGGTGGGTGACAGAGGGATCGATCCCAACGGCTCACCGTTAGATAGATTTTTTTTGGAGGTTTTTTAACATGACAAAGGCAGAATTGGTAGATGCAGTAGCAAAGAAGACCGAGGCCAGCAATCTGAACAAGAAGCAGACCGAGGCGGCTGTTAAGGCTGTTATCGAAACTATTACCGAGACACTCGCTAAGGGTGATTCCATTCAGCTGGTAGGCTTCGGTACTTTTGAGGTTCGCGAGAGAGCGGCAAGAAAGGGTATCAATCCCCGTACAAAGAAGCCCATCAAGATCGCAGCTACAAAGGTTCCTGCTTTCAAAGCCGGCAGAGCTCTTAAGGACGCTGTAAGCAAGAAGTAATTAATTTTGCTTTTGAATTTTGTCCGGACACAAAAAACGGCGGGNNCCCTGCCGTTTCTTGTTATTTACAAATTGAAATTTCGGGGGTTATTATGAGATTGGATAAGTATCTCAAGGTATCGCGTCTAATTAAACGTCGTACCGTTGCAAACGAGGCGTGTGACGCGGAAAAGGTGCTTGTTAACGGCAAAGCCGCCCGCGCTTCATATGAGGTCAAGAACGGCGACATCATAGAAATCCTCATCGGCAAGCCTCTTAAGGTTCGCGTTCTCGAGGTTCGCGAATTCACTAAAAAAGAGGAAGCTGCTGCGCTTTACGAGGTCGTTTAACATTTAATAAATTTTAGTATGTAATATTTTTTGCGGCGCGGTCTTCCCTGCCGCTTTTTCGTTCTTCTTTCACCGGAGCGTCGGATATCAACAACGCATATCTCGTGTGTGTTTCGCATAATAATTAACGTAAAGGACGTGTTCTGAAAAGGAACGCGGCAAAACATAAATGTGGAGGTACAGTATGCAAAACACTACAACGAACGTTCCGCATAACATCATAATGGAAAACCGTAAAACACTTCGAATTTCGGGCGTAAAGGACATAGACAGCTTTTCGGAGAACAGGATCGTGCTCAGCACGGTAATGGGCGAGCTGATAATAAAGGGCGATGATCTGCATATCGGCGAGCTTGAAGGAACAAGCGGCGATCTTACAATGACGGGCTGTGTGAATTCCATAGTATACAGCCGGCACAGCGTTATGGACGGACCTGTGAAAAAACTGTTCAGATAAACAAGGAAAGGAAAAGAAAAAATGTACGTTTCTATTCCCGATTGCTTTATGATCGCTTTTCTGGCGGGATTGATATTCGGACCCGTCTATGAGCTGCTGCGCATAATCAGGCTGATTCTTCGTATGCGAATTGTAGTCTTCCTCTGTGACATCGCTTTTTTCATAGGCGCGGGGTTTGTTGTGTGCAAGCTATCGGAGTTTTTGGGGAGTTATATCCGTATGTACACCGTCATCGGCTTTGGCGCGGGAGTTTTCACTTATATCGTTACTCTGGGCAGGCTGTTAAATACGCTTGAGGGGTCTGCCGCTGTCGTTTGGCGAAGAACGATCGGCAAACTGTTCAGAAAACTTAAAAGATCAACAAAGAACATTCTGATAAAAATTGCACAAAAAAGCCGCAACGGCATTGTTAAAATTCACGAATATTCGAGCAATTTTACGAAAACACATCTAAAACGCTTGCATTTAAACAGGAAAAAGATGTATAATATAAAGGGGAATGATATGCTGGGGGAAGGGGAAAATACACATGTCATTAAATTACAAATCAGAAAAAACAATTGAAGGCAAAAAAAGACACGGGCTCATCCGTATGCTTGCGTTTGCGGCTGTCGTCGTATCTGTGATCTTTGTTGGATATACGATAATCACCAACAATATTGAGATAAGGAACAACAAAAAGAAATTGGAAGAGCTTACCGCACAAACAAACGCAATGAAAGCGAAAAACGAACAAATAACGGGTTATCTTGAGGACGACAAGAGCCTTGAAAAATACATTGAGGAGATTGCCCGCGACAAATTGGATTTTGCCAACGGTGACGAAAGAATATACTACGTTATCCCTGCGGGGAACTGAATTTTAAATCATGTGCTGAAGGGACGGAGTATTCCGACCCTTCTTTTTATATTGCCGGTTGTTGGCAGCAAAGAGAACAATACAAAAGGACATTTAAATTATGAAAAAGATATATCCCAAAATAGTTAAGGCAAACAAACGGATATTTAACCGTCTGCTGGTATGCATAATAGGAATTCTTATTCAGCTGACTTATCTTATCTACCTTTTCTGGACATTCGGCACTGCCTATTCGTATTCGGCTGTTATTTTTAATATAGCGTCGATCCTTATCACCTTCGCATTGCTGAATTCCGACAAGCACCCCACTTACAAAACCTCCTGGATGCTGCTGATATTGATCGTGCCGATAGTCGGAATTATGCTGTATCTGTGCTTCGGCAGCGGGAACTCCGGCAATAAGCTGCGCGAAAAAATGAATCTGTTCAATGAAGAGGAGCGTTTGCTGCTTACTCAACGCACAAAGATAACAGAATTATTTGATAAAGATTGTGATGACACGGAAATTAAAAGCGTTTCAAAGCTGGCAAATTATCTTTACAAATACGGCGGGTATCCCATTTATGCAAATTCCGAGGCGACTTATTTTCCAAGCGGAGAAGCTAAGTTCGAGGCGCTGTGCCGCGAGCTTGAAAACGCCGAACGCTTTATCTTTCTCGAATACTTTATAATCGAGGAAGGCGTTATGTGGAACACCGTTTTGGATATACTTGTACGCAAAATGAAAGCGGGTGTTGATGTTCGGATAGTGTATGACGACATCGGCTGTTTGAAGACGCTGCCCTACAAGTACAATGAGTATCTGGAATCCCTCGGGTTAAAGTGTATGATATTCAACAAGTTCCACCCGTTTTGGGTCGCGAGAATGAACAACCGCGATCACCGAAAGATTCTTGTTATCGACGGGCATACCGCTTTTAACGGCGGCGTTAATCTTGCCGACGAATACATCAACGAGGTCGAAAAGTTCGGACATTGGAAGGACACTGCGGTGATGATAAAGGGCGAAGCCGTATGGAGCTTCACGATGATGTTCCTCACGATGTGGAACTATCTGGACAACAACAAGCCCCACGACTGCGACGCATATATGCCGCGTGAAGAGGATATCGAGCAGTTCCGCGGAGCTCACGGTCTGGTGCTCCCCTACACCGACAGCCCGCTCGACAAAGAGTCTGTCGGAGAGAACACTTATATCAGTATAATCAACAACGCGTCGGATTACGTTTACATCACAACGCCGTACCTTGTCATCACCGACGAAATGAGTGCCGCGCTCACGATAGCCGCGAAGAGCGGCGTGGACGTGCGCATAATAACGCCGCACATACCCGACAAGTGGTACGTTCTGGCGGTGACGCGCTCGTTTTACAAGCAGCTCACCAAATGCGGCGTAAAGATATACGAATACACCCCCGGCTTTATTCACGCGAAGAATTTCGTATCGGACGACAAGGTGGGCGTTGTCGGCACGATAAACCTCGACTACCGCAGTCTGTATCTTCATTTCGAGTGCGGAACTTATATGTACAAGACCGACTGTCTGCTTGACGTAAAGAAGGATTTTTTGAATACGCTTGAGTTATGCCGCGAGGTAACGTATGAGGACTGCCTTAAAGTCAATCCGCTGCGCAGGCTCGGGCGTTCGATACTGCGGTTGTTTGCGCCGCTTATGTAGCGGAGAAAGCGAGCGACTTTATAAGATAAAGCAGCTAAGGTCAACGCAACAATTCCGCATTAAAACGCTCTTTGCAGATTACACTCCCCCCGCTGTCGTTACGACAGCGGGATATTTGCTGTATTTCAGCTCGGAAAAAAGTGTAATCAAATAAGATTTTTTTCGTGTATATGGGTGAAAGACGTTTTTCAACGAACATAAACAATCGGGAGGTGATGTTTTTTGGAGGACAAGGAAATAGTGCGGCTTCTTACGGAACGCAGCGAGAGCGCTATCGCGGCAGCGAGCGAAAAATACAAAAGCTATCTGCTTAAGATAGCCGAAAGTATTACATACTCTCACGAGGACGCGGAGGAGATAATAAACGACGTGCTTTTGAAAGCGTGGGAGCTTATCCCGCCGCACAACCCCGAACGCTTATCGTCATTTCTCGGGAAGCTCGCCCGCAACGAAGCCATATCGCGCCGCCGCACAGCCGCCGCCGAAAAACGAGGAAACGGCGAGCTGCCGACCGTACTNNGCCGCTCGTACTTGACGAGATGTCGGAGATCGTCTCGGACGGTTCAAGCGTCGAACAGGAACACGAGCGCAAAGAGCTTATGCACGAGATAAGCACATTTTTGAGAAAGCAGAAGCCGCTCAAGCGCGATCTGTTTATTTGCCGATATTGGTACTGTATGGACATCCGCGAGCTTGCGGAGAAGTTCGGCATATCCGAAAACAGCACTGCAACAACGCTCTGCCGCACACGCGGAAAGCTAAATGAATACTTACGAAAGAGAGGTTACGATTTATGAAAACCGAAAAATTCTTTGAAATATTTACCGACTTAGACGACGACCTTATTGAAAACGCATTCCCAAAAGCACAAGAACCCGAGATCGTACAACCTGCCGAGCGTATCCGCTTATGGACNNCGCCGCGCTTGTAGTTCTGGCGTGCGGCATTACCGTTGCGGGAATGAAGCTCCACAACTTGCGCATAGCACCCGCAGACAGCGTTTCGGACGACGGGTCGCTTGCGCCGTCGAACGCCGGCAACAGCAACGTTAATTACTCTTATATTCAGATAGATGAGCAGGTCTACTTCTCGGCGCGAGAGCTTGTCAACAAAAGCGATATTGCAGTAACGGGCAAGGTCACGGACATTTCCTTCGAGCTGCACGATCATCACACGGGAGAACTTTTAACGGAATACTCCGAGGACGCTTGGCTGTGTACAATTTATGACATTGACGTTATTAAAGCATATAAGGGGGCCGAAAATAAAAAGGTCAGGATTATAATGTATAACGGGCTGGAGGACTATGAGGTCGGCAAACAGCTTAAACTGGTCGGCGAACATCATATTCCGGTATTGGAAAGACCCGATGATATCAACATCGGAGAGGAATATCTGTTTATGCTTTCGAAATCAAGATCGCAGTCGAGTACGGGGGACACTATGACAAATCTTTTAAACCACTGTCAGGGCGTTTTCCGCACGGATAAGCCGACGGTCAAGGAGAGGTATTCGCAGGCTTCGCTTAATGATATCGTTGATTGTCTCACAAATGCCGATAATCATTCCGAAGAGGTATCCGTTATCCACAACGATCAACATGTGTCACTCTCCAACTGGCAGTATACGACTCTTACGGACGCGGTAATGCAGGCAGTGACAACCGAATGTTTGCCCGATGTTCAGCTGCAGATGGAACTATCGGATCAGCGTTTAAAAGAATATGGCAAAAACGGTTACGCCATAACGATACAATACGAACCTGCATACGCAGTAAGCTCCGACAAAATGGCGCGGGGGATATGCAATGTAACCGTTCTTATCGGCGCAGACGGCGAACCGTCATACATCACCTACTCATATATCGTAGGTGCTTCCGAAAATCAGGACGGCGGAACGTATGCTCTGAGCGACAGCTCGCGCGACAATATACTGCAAATTCTGAACACAAACAGCGGTAATTCCGAAGACGCTATATCTATCGGCATAAACAGCGACGTTATGTGGGGAATGGGAAAAACCTTTGACGAGATCACCGAAAGATACGGCGATGTTACTGCGGTGAATAACAACATATATACTTTTAAGAACGGATATGGCAAATATGTATGTGATGACGACGGCAGCTGCAAAATCATTGGTGAAATTTCGGCAAGAGATTTTCTGATCGGTGACCTCTCAACGCTTGATCTGGATAATTTCGCCTCAAAGTGCGGATTTGAGGTTGCTTCGCTCAATAGTAACGATGATCCGAATACGATGTACGAAGGTTATAGGTTCGCGTATTATACGCATCCGTCCTATAAAAATATAACCTTTAGTATGTGCTATAAGGAAAGCGGTTTTGATGAGGAAGCCACTTTCCGCATTAGCTACGACCACCACGACAACACCGACCACAATAACGATACTCACGATACACAGCACCACGACGAACCGACCACAGTATCGACCGCTCACCACCAAGAACACCACTAAGCATTATCCCCGACATTTGACGTGTCGGGGATAATTTTTATTATCTTTTGTTTCTTGAAGCGACCGTACCTGCAATAAAGAACACCGCGAACGCCGCGATATTCACGCAGACTATGCTTGCTCCGCACGGTGTATCGGCAGCATACGAGATGAACATTCCGATAATGAACGTCGCTACCGAGATGACCGCGGAGCAGATCGTCACGCTTTTGAAGCTCTTGAACACGCGCATTGATGACAGCGCGGGGAAAATGATAAGGCTGGATATCAGCATACTTCCCATAAGCCGCATACCGATAACTATTGTCACCGCCGTCAGCAGAGCTATCAGCATATTGTAGAGGTTCACGTTTATGCCCGTGGCTTTCGCGAAGCTCTCGTCAAACGTTATCGCGAATATCTTCGTGTAAAAGAACACAAACATCAGCAGAACCGCCAGCGCGAGTATCACGCTTATCACCACGTCGCCTCGGCTCACCGAAATAATGCTTCCGAAAAGGTAGCTGTTGAGGTCGATGTTCATTCCGTGCGACATCGACACCGCCATCACTCCGACTGCCAGCGCGCCCGTTGATATGAGCGCTATCGCGGAATCACCTTTTATCTTACTGTTTGACGACAAACGCAGCAACAGAAACGCCGCTAAAATAACCACGGGGATAGCGACCGCCATTGGGGCTAGGTTCATCACCGCCGCGACAGCCAACGCTCCGAAACCGACGTGCGACAGACCGTCACCTATCATTGAGTAACGCTTCAACACAAGGCTCACGCCCAACAGCGCCGCGCAGAGCGACACCAATATTCCGACTATCAGCGCGCGTACCAAAATAGGCGCGGAAAACATCTCTCTTAGTATCTCACCCATTTTCCGCGCTCCCTTCGACGTTCGTCAAAAAATTCGACATATCGCTCTCAAGAAATTCCGCCGTTGTGCCGAAAAAGCAGTCGTTTTCGGTAAGACAAAGCGTATGTGACGCGTATTTCAGCGCGGACTGCATATCGTGAGTAACCATAATAACAGTAACTCCGCTTTTGTTGATCCGCGCGATAAGCTCGTACAGCTCCGCCGTCACCATCGGATCAAGACCGGTGACGGGTTCATCGAGAAGAATGAGCTTTTTAGTCGCACAGAGCGCCCTTGCCAACAGAACACGCTGCTGCTGTCCGCCCGAAAGCTCCCGATAACTGCGGTTTTTAAGCTCTGACAGCCCCAATCGCTCTATATTCTCTGCTGCAATATCGCGCTCCCTCGCCGAATAAAAAGGACGCAGCCCGCGCGAGTTCAGGCAGCCCGAGATAACCACCTCGCTCACACTCGCGGGAAAATCGCGCTGTGCGTTGGTCTGCTGCGGCAGATAGCCTATCTCCGTCTGCTTTAATCCATCACCAAATTCTATCGCGCCGCTCTCAGGCTTTTTTAATCCCAACAGAGCCTTTACAAGCGTACTTTTCCCCGAACCGTTCTCGCCGACAATGCAAAGATAATCGCCGCTCTCTACTTCAAAGCTCAGATTTTCTATTACCGTCATATTCTCATATGACAGCGTTAGGTTTTCCGTTTTTATCAGTGCCATTTCACTTTTCCAATCTGTACAAATACTTTTCGTAATCTTTAACGTAATAGCGAATATTCGTTCTTCCCTTTTTTATGACCGCAAAGCCCTCTGCTTCCAAAAGTCTTTTTTGCTCCTCAACGCCGCCGGGATATTTCGGGTTCAGCTCGCCGTTGTTTTTGAGCGTTCTCCAATACGGGGTCTTGTCGTCCGTGCGCTGGAAGCTCGCCCACGCCGCAATCGAACAGAATATCCCCGCCGTTATCGGGTCGGTGAAATCCGCGTTATTCTGCGCCGCGAAATACGCGCGGATATCGCCCACCGTGATGACCTTACCCTTTGGAACACGGCGCATTACCTTGTCATAATCGAGCGGCGGTGCGAAATACATTCGCTTGCCTCCGTACTTCTCGATACTCTTTTCGTCGGTTATCTCAACGATCTTGGGCATATCCTTGCTGTCGTGCAGCATTGCGTTGAAATCCTTTTTGTTTTCGTTTGCCATAATTGAACACCTCTTAATTTAAAAGCAAAATCTGCACCGTTCGGCTACGCTACGCTTCGCCTCACTAGGCGAGCAACGCCGCGCATTCTCCGCTGCGCTTCGCTCCGCTACGACTGTACGGCATTGCTCGCTTGCGGATCTTGTATGCTCATTATAGCGCATTATTATCACAAATGCAATGAGGCGGTTTTATTTTTTCATAAGATAAACCGTAAATCAGCTTTTTCTTATTGCCATATTGCATCTTCCCCACATTTCATCATTAAAACGAAACGCCTTATCGGTAATTGAACGTTCCGAAAATCCCACGCTTGAATAACAATTTCTTGCTACTGTATTATTGGAAAACACATTCAAATGAACCATATCGACTTTCGTAGTTTCAAAGGCACTTTTTACAGCTAACGCAACCATTTCACGACCATATCCCCTGCCCCGAAACTCCGGTGATACCATTACAAATTTCAGCATACCTTCATTTGTATCCGGATTCGCCGAATAGCAGAAGAAACCAACTGCTTTTCCTTCATCGTCAGTGGCAACATACGGAGTGTCGCCATATTTTAGCGACATTTCTGCCAACTTTTCTTCAAAGTTATCCTTTTCCAACGGATACCGTATCAAATTGGCACACCACAAAGCGTGTGTTCGATCATCGGTGATCCAATTTCTTATTTTATCAAAATCGGATTTGATATACGGTCTAATTTGCATTTATGTTCCTCCCAATAATAAGCTCAAAGCTTATGTGAATTATAAAACTCCTTCAGTTCCGCCTTGCGTTCGGCGGGGATATCGGTTTTCTTTATGCCGCGTATAGCTCCCTCCAGCGCAAGCAGACGGTGAATACACGCGCTGCTGTCTATCGCCTGGATCTTCAGCCACGCGTTTTCCGCGCCCGTCCGTACAAGCTGCTCGGTGGTTTCGATACCGACGGCGTTCAATTGTTCTTCAACTACCTTTCCAATATTAGGGAGATTTGCCAATTGCCCCATAATTACCCTCCGTTCGTCAACGCGTTTTGCAGCGTTTGAAAATTGCGCTCCATAAGCGAAACGTAGCTCTTCCCTGCCGCGAAGTCGTCCGCCGTGATATTGTGNNACTCCGCGACGGAAAGCCCGTTTTCGTCCGCGAGAGTTTCAGCAAGCTTGCGGTTGGAAAGCTCAATATAGAACACGGTCGGCACGGTGTCGCTCTCGGACAGCTTATCCGTGAGAAACGCTATCGTCTGCGCGGACGGCTCTGTTTCGCTGCCGCACCCCGGGAATGCCGCGTAATAATTGAGGTCGTACTCCTTAAAGAAATAGAGCAGCGGAAAACGGTCGCCGAACACAAAATAACGGCTCTCCCCCACCAGAAGCTCGTCAAAGCGGCGGTCGAGATCAAGTATCTTTTCTGAATAAGCGGCGGCGTTTTTCTCATAATACGCGGCGTTCGTCGCGTCCAGCCGAACCGCCTCACGCTTTATGCCATCCACTATCAAAACGGCGTTTTTCGGAGAAGTCCAGATATGCTCGTCGTATTCCTCATCTTCGTGATCGTGGTCTTCGTGTTCATCTTCCGCGCCGATAAGCTCCTCCTCAAGAGCCTCAACAAAGCTCATCATCTTGATAGCGTTTGTTTCATCGGCGGTTTTGAGAATGTTATCCACCCACGCGTCCGATTCGCCGCCGTTGTAAATGAACAAGTCGCAGCCGTCGATCTTGACGATATCACGCGCCGAGGGGTCGTAGCTGTGGCTCTCCGTACCCGGCTTTAACAGCAGCGTGACGTCCGCTTTGTCGCCGAATATCTGCCGCGCGAAGTCGTAAGCGGGAAAGATCGTGGTGACGATTTGCAGCTTATCGTTTTTCGGCTTTTCGACAAGCGAACACCCGCACAGCAGAACCGCCGCCGTTATCGCCACAACCAGCAGCGCGAGTATTCTTTTACGCATTTTCCCGCTCCTTACACTCGCCGCACAAACCGTAGATGACGGTTTTGCCGATGTCCACGAAAAAACTGTGGCTCTGCTCGATNNTATCCGCCATAAAGTCGCAGTCCATATGGATAACCTTGCCGCAGCTCTCGCACTTCAAGTGAAAGTGCCGCGAGCATTCCTCGCTTTCGTTGAGCTGATAGCAAGCCGCATCGCCGTCCGTGAACCGCTTTAATATTCCCTGCCCTGCCAGCTTCGAGAGCGTTCTGTAAACGGTCGCTTCGCCCGAGCTTACCTCGCCGCTTTTTATCAGATCCTTCGCGGTGTAGCATTTGCCGCGGTGGGAGTTGAAAAACTCGACTATCTCATCGCGCTGTTTGGTTTTGTAGCTGCTGTCGCTCATAATTTCCCTCCCGCTATGCGTTTAAGAGCCTGCTCCACCGATATACATTCAGCGTATCTGTCCTTCCAGATAAACTCGTTATAATATCCATAGCTCTTTTCGGATGACATAAAATCGTTGTCGAACGTCGTATTGCAATATTCGGGAACGATCACTTTGAAGCCGTGCTCAAATCCGCATTTTATCGCTGCGTCAATGCAATAATCCGTTTGCAGTCCAACGACTGTTATCTCTTTCTCGCTGACGCTCCGCAAATATTCAAGCAAGCCTGTTTGACGAAACGGACTGTTGACGGTCTTGTCAAATATTTTTTCACCGTTCAGAGGCTTGAAGCCGTCATAAATCTCAAAGCCGTCCGTACCTTTTGACAACGCATTTCCCTTGCCGTCGTCGTGACGGACGAAGATCACCTCGACGGAGTTTTCCCTCGCGGCTTTGATAAGCTCCTTCACATTTTCCTCAAACCTGTCAAACATATATAATTTGTTATTGCAAATGAGCTTTTGTGTATCAACGACCAAAAGGACCATTATTCGTTCTCCTTTTCCGTTATATCCAATTCTTCTCCGTTTTCAAGTTCATTGGGACAGCTTACATACAGGTCTATGTCGATAGATGTTTCCGTTGCGCAGCAAAACCGCATAACCTCCAATGACGGAGCCAAACACGGCGTATGCTCGTCTGCCCTTACAGTCGGAACTACCTCCAACACAAAATCCACATCATATCTTTTTTTGATCTCGTTTAGGACATCTGTTTTATCAAGCAAGGGAGCGAGTGTTTTCATCATCTGAAGATCTGTTTCAATATCAAAGTCGCGGCAAGTGCCGGTTATCCAACAGGCGAAATCATATACCGTACCGTTTTTGCGCTTGTCACCTATTCTCCAGGATTTTTCGGGGACAATGCCCAGAAGCTTGGATACCGCATCGGGATAGAAATCGCCGACGATTTTAAAATATGTGTAACATTCGGTATGTGTTGAATGACAATATATTCTTTCTAAATCAGCCACCGCGCTTCCTCCCGTCTGTCACGATTTGATATTGACTATCATTTTCAAATTATAACATATTTTTTTCAAAAAATCAATAGTTTTTATTGATTTTTTGAAAAAAATGTAGTATAATTAAATAGTAATTATCGGGCGATATGCCCCGGAAATATATGGAGGACACAGAAATGGCTGAAATACTTATCGAAACATCGGCACGGCACGTTCACGTTACGCAGGAGACCCTCGAAGCTCTTTTCGGAAAGGGCGCGCAGCTTACAGTCAAAAAGGAGCTGTCGCAGCCCGGACAGTTCGCGAGCGAACAGAGAGTTACTATCGTAGGGCCGAAAAAGGAGCTTGCCAACGTATCCATACTCGGTCCGTGCAGAAACGCGGATCAAGTGGAGCTTTCCGCTACCGACGCGCGTTCTATCGGCGTTGATATCGTTATCCGCGAGAGCGGCGACACTGCGGGTTCTCCCGGCTGCACTCTCAAAGGACCGGCAGGCGAGGTTACTATCAAGGAGGGCGTTATTGTTGCAAAGCGTCATATCCACCTTTGTCCCGAAACTGCGGAGAAAATCGGCTTGAAGAACAAGGACACTGTTTGGGTAAAGTGCAACACCAACGGCAGAGCGGCGGTTCTGGGCGACGTTGTTGTAAGAGTTAACGAGCAGTTTTGCGATGCTATGCATATAGACACCGACGAGTCTAACGCGATCGGCGCGACTCCCGGTCTTATGGGCGAGATTCTTAAATCGCTCTGATAAGCGCGGTTACTAAACGATACAATTTAGGTTTCCCCCGTCGTAGGCGGGGGAAACGTGAGGTTTTACGCGATTTTTATCATAGACCTCACCGAAAAAAGCAAATGAGGTGGGATATTTGAGATTATTTGAAAAGCATCATAAATACGACCCGTTGAAGCGGGTTTTGAACAGCCTGCACGAGCTGCTCACGGTAAAAAACGAGTTACGGCAAGACAGCGTTTTCTGCACCGAATGGAATATGACGATAACTCCTCGTATTGAGCAATGCGAGGAAAAAATCGCTGTTGTGGAATTTTTTATTAATGACGATGAATTTGACGAACCGCTTTACGAGTGCTGCGCGTCTACCGGAAAGGACACAGACACGGCGATAGGCTCCTGCGTGGGATCGTTTTTGTTCGCGTTTATGAACGGCATTGCTCTTTTGAAAAATGACGAATACGGCAAGCCGCTTGAAAGCTCTTTCTGCGGAAAGCTCCACAGGTGGAAGGCTTACAACAGCGACCTCGTGGGAATGGGTGAAAGCGTCGACAGCGACCAAAACGCGGTCGCTACTAAATACTGGGATATGCTTAAGGACGAGATCGTAAAACGCCTGGGCAATCAGAGAATGTGCTATGTGAAGATATTCGCCTCCAAAGCTATCGGGAAAACGGATAGCCAGGTCACGGGCGAGGTGCGTATAAACGATGTTCCGATAGCGGAGCTTAGTGATATTGTTTTAAAACACGCGGAAACGTGGAACGTTTCGCAGTTCGCGTCACAAAAGCAGTTCTTCTTTATCAAGCAAGAAAGCGCTGCGGCTGTTACATACTCCGGCAAGGAGGGCAGAGCGCTTTTGCGCGAGAAAGTAAAGACCGCATTGGAGTTGTTCGCAGAGGTCGACAGCGACGAAAGCTACGAGGCTTTGCCGGACAAGCTTGTGAAGGCACTCGGTGACTTTACTCTTGCGCAGGAATGTTATGCGTTTATGCCCGAAATGTGCGCTGAACACGCATTCAGCGAGGCTGCGTTTTCGCCGCAGATAATGATAGCGATCGGCGGAGAAGAGCCGCAGTCGTTCTACCGCAGTCAGCTTGCGCACTACTACCCGATAAACATTGCTATGCTCTCACTTTTTTCAAGCGGAGAGTTCGGCGACAAGACTAACGACATCTACAGTCTTCTGGTAGGCGTCAGCTCATCGGGGAACGCGATAAGTAAATTTCTGAACGATGGCGGAAAAGTAGAGGACGTCCGTATGACCTCGCTCTGCTGCAATGTTCCCGAAGGCTTTGAGGTGCTTTAACAGGAAGAACGAAAAACGCTTTCAGCCGCAACTTCTTATGCGCCGCCATTATCTGACTAATTTCTTAAAGGGGTGATACATTGAAAACGGATAATATCCACGACGGTCACCGAAAACGAATGATGCAGAAGTATCTCAAAAACGGGCTTGGCGTGTTTGAGGAACACGAGATACTTGAAATGCTGCTTTTTTATCTGCTGCCGCGAGTGAACACCAACGACATTGCACACGCGCTGATAAACAAGTTCGGTTCGCTTGCGAACGTTATGGAGTCTTCCGTGGACATTCTTGAATCAGTCAAGGGAATGGGAAGCAATTCGGCAGCAGCTCTAAGGCTTATCGGCGACATTTATAAATATATAAATTACAAGCGCCCTGTTGATGTGTTCCTCGATTCCATCGACACAATTTTGAATTTCTGCATAGAACGATACCGAAATATACCCTATGAATGTATCACTTATTATTTAATGGACATAAGCAATCGACTGATCTACAAAGAGGATTTTGAGATAAACAGTTTTGGCGCAGTGTCGTTTAACTATCATCAGGTGGTTAAACAAGCGATCCTATTTGATGCGCACTCCGTACTGCTTGCGCACAATCATCCATTAGGACACGCGTTTGCTTCCAACACCGACGCTGCTGTCACGCGCAGTCTTAACTCGCTGCTTACGGTCATTAACATCAGCGTTGTCGACCACATCATCGTCAGCGGTGAATATGGGTATTCTATGCGTCAAACAGGCGAAATGCCGGATATCTGGTATTGAGCAAGCATACGGCACATTCGGGACGATGCACCGCTGTGCGGTCGTCGGTGACATAATGAGATAAAGCGCTGCGCCCGGCGGCGCTTAACGCTTTATGTATGAACATAATTTCACAGGATACATTTTTAAGGAGTATTATGGAACATTCAAAAAAGTTTGAGCTTAACTCGGAATACAAGCCGACCGGAGATCAGCCGGAAGCGATAAAAGCGCTTTCGGAGGGCATTCTGCGCGGCGATAAGGAACAGACACTGCTGGGAGTTACCGGCTCGGGAAAAACGTTTACAATGGCGAATATTATCGCGAACGTAAACAAGCCAACGCTTATTCTCGCACACAACAAAACGCTTGCCGCGCAGCTTTGCAGCGAGTTCCGCGAGTTCTTTCCGAACAACGCGGTGGAGTTCTTTGTAAGCTACTATGACTACTATCAGCCCGAGGCTTATATTCCCTCGACCGACGCGTATATTGAAAAGGACAGCGCGATAAACGACGAGATAGATCGTTTAAGGCACTCCGCGACGGCTTCACTTGCCGAACGCCGCGATGTTATTATAGTGTCTTCCGTATCGTGTATCTACTCGCTCGGCTCGCCCGATGATTATCGCTGCAACACGCTTTCGCTGCGTCAAGGACAGGAGATCTCGCGCGAGGAAGTGATAAGACGACTTGTAGAAATGCAATACGAACGCAACGAGTTGAATTTTATCCGAAACAAGTTCCGCGTAAAGGGTGACACATTGGAGATCTTCCCCGCCGGAAGCACCTCCGAAAACGCCGTGCGCGTTGAGTTCTTTGGAGATGAAATAGACCGCCTGACGGAATTTGAGGTCGTTACGGGAAATACCCGCGCGACGCTTCTTCACGCGATGATCTTCCCCGCTTCTCACTACATTATCGGAAAAGAGAAGATGGACGAGGCTTTGGACGAGCTTGAAGCCGAACTTGAGGAGCGTGTGAAATTCTTCAAGGACAACAACAAGCTGATAGAGGCGCAGCGTATTGAACAGCGCACGCGTTACGATATGGAAATGCTGCGCGAGATCGGCACCTGCAAGGGCGTTGAGAACTACTCGCGCGTGCTTGCGCGCCGACCGCCCGGAAGCACTCCGATAACGCTTATCGACCACTTCCCCGAGGATTTTCTGCTGATGGTGGACGAGAGCCACGTTACTTTGCCGCAGGTTCGCGGAATGTACGGCGGCGACGTTGCCCGCAAGAAAAATCTCGTCGACTATGGGTTCAGGCTGCCGTGCGCTTACGACAACAGACCGCTCAACTTTGACGAGTTTTACGAGAAAATACCGCAGGCGGTGTTCGTTTCGGCTACTCCGGGGGATTTTGAAAAGGAACGCTCCACGCAGATTGTCGAGCAGATAATCCGTCCTACGGGTCTGCTCGACCCGGAGATCATCGTAAAGCCCACGGACGGGCAGATCGAGGACTTGATTTCCGAGATAAATGTACGCGTGGAGAAAAAGCAGCGAGTGCTTGTTACCACGCTCNNCGGAGGACTTGACGGAATACCTGGACAAGGCTGACATTAAAGTACGATATATGCATCACGATATCGATACAATAGAGCGTATGGAGATAATCCGTGATCTGCGTTCGGGCGAGTTTGATGTGCTTGTCGGGATCAATCTGCTGCGCGAGGGGCTGGATATACCGGAGGTGTCGCTCGTGGCGATACTCGACGCGGACAAGGAGGGCTTTCTGCGCTCGGAAACATCGCTTGTGCAGACGATAGGACGCGCCGCGCGAAACGCTGATGGTACCGTAATAATGTACGCGGACGAGGTTACGCGTTCAATGGAGTACGCTATCATCGAAACTCAGCGCCGCCGTGAAATTCAGCAGCGTTACAATACCGAAAACGGTATAATCCCCAAAACCATTATCAAGGAAGTGCGCGACGTTCTGGAGATCACCAAAAAGGAAACAAAGAAGCGCAGCAAATCCGATATTAAGAAGCTTCCGCGACGCGAGCGCGAGCAGCTTATCGCGCGCTATACCTCCGAGATGAAAAAGGCGGCGAAGCTCTTGGATTTCGAGCACGCGGCTTATCTGCGCGACAGGATAAAGGAACTGCAGGAGTAACCTTGAATTGATTTTTTATAGCTGAAAACCGTTATTTACACAAGGAGCAATTATGGAAAAGCTTAAATCGGCGATCAGAAAGCTGTTTTTTCCCGGCACTCCCGTTATAATAATATGTGCGCCCGTTGCGGCGGCGCTGCTTATCTATACGTTTGCTGGCGGTCACGATAATACTCCGATAGGCTATCTTTCGTATTTGTTCTCGGCATACGCACTTACGATCGTCTGTATAAAAATTCCGACAATGACAAAGTATATTTCACGGCGGATACACAACAACAAGACCGCGCACAGGTATCTTACGGATATTCCGTTTCGCATACGCGTTTCGCTGTATATGACGCTGGGGATAAACGCGCTTTACGCGTCCATAAAGCTTTTCACGGGTATTTATTACGGTTCTGTGTGGTTTATTACTCTGTCGGTATATTACATAACGCTTGCAATAATGCGCTTCCTGCTGTTAAGACACATAAAAGGCAATGATATCGGAACTGACTATATTTCGGAACTAAAACGCTACCGAGTGTGCGGAGGAGTTTTGCTTGGAATGAACGCCGCGCTGTCAGGAATGGCAGTGCTGGTCGTTCTTGAAAACAGGGGCATAAAATACGCAGGGTACTTAATTTACGCAATGGCTGCCTACACCTTCTACACAACAATCATTTCAATAAGAAATGTAATCAAATACCGCAAATTGAACAGTCCCGTATTGTCCGCGGCAAAAGCTATCAATCTCGCTGCGGCGCTGGTTTCAATGCTCTCCTTGGAAACGGCGATGCTTGCCCAATTCGGGAACGGAAACGATATCTTCCGCCGAAATATTACCGCGATAACAAGCGGAGCGGTCTGCGTGACGGTATTGGTAATGGCGGTATTTATGCTTATTTCTTCGACGATTAAGCTGAATAAAAATCGACAGTGAAAGGAAATATATGAAAACGGACTTTTCAAAAATAACCCCCTGCGGCGGAGATTGCGAGCAATGCGGATTTTTCCACGACGGCGGCTGCNNCCAAGGAGAGCATTGAAACCAGGCCGCGAAAACGGCGGCAAATGCGTTAAAATGTGGGAGGACGAGTGCGCGATATTCAAATGCTGCGAAGAGCACGGCGCGTATTTCTGTGGTATTTGTTGGGAATTTCCGTGCGAATATATTAAAAGCAAGCTCTCCGAATGGGATAAGAACGGCGTATACAGGCTTAAACAGCTGGCTGAGGAATATAGAGAACAACAACATAAAAATAAATGATAACGCTTGACAAATTCACTTAAGTGTGATATAATGAAAATATCTCGAATGAAAGTTCACAGGAGGGAAAATATTGAAAAAAAATATAATTGATTTTTTGAGAGAAGCCAAAAGGGCCACCTATGCGGGCAAGGGCGTGGAAACGTCGTCATCAAGACCGAAGTCTCACGATCTTATATACCGCGACGGCGAGATGACGTATTATGACACATATCTGGGCGGTGAAAGATTTGCGGGAGAGGAAGCATTGTGGATCACCGACAAGCCGTATTGGGCTATGAATTATATCGGACGCGTAACAGGCGAAAATTTCAGCGGAGATTTTTTGAAGGAAGCCTTGCTTCACGTACCGTTTGAAATGCCTTATCGCGGACCCGCTGCTTTTTCGGGCGGCGACTATTACTACGAATGTTCCGTTCAAGGCGAATTTGATTGGTTTCAAGGAAAAGAAACGATTTGTTTCAAAGGCAATGAAATATATGAATGTTTTTTTCATGGCGGAACTATAAAATAGGAGAAAACAATGGCAAATGATAAGATAATCATAAAAGGCGCACGGGAGCACAACCTCAACAACATAGACGTGACTATCCCGCGCGACAAGTTAGTAGTGCTGACGGGAGTTTCCGGCTCCGGTAAAAGCTCGCTCGCGTTCGACACGATCTTCGCGGACGGTCAGCGGCGGTATATGGAGAGCCTCTCGTCCTACGCGAGAATGTTCCTCGGGCAAATGGAAAAGCCCGATGTTGACAGCATCGAGGGGCTTTCCCCCGCTATCTCGATAGACCAGAAAACTACCTCGAAGAACCCGCGCTCCACGGTCGGCACGGTGACGGAGATCTACGACTACCTGCGGCTTATGTACGCGCGTATCGGTATCCCCCACTGCCCCGTGTGCGGTCGCGAGATTAAACAGCAAACGGTCGACGAGATAGTAGACCGCGTGCTGGAGCTTCCCGAAAAGACGAAGTTTCAGGTGCTCGCGCCGATAGCTCGCGGGCGCAAGGGCGAGTACAAAAAGGAGTTCGAGAACGCACGGAAGTCGGGCTACGCGCGCGTTCGCGTGGACGGCATAACGTACGATCTTTCCGAGAAGATCACTCTCGAAAAGAACATCAAGCACAACATCGAAATAATCGTAGACCGCCTTGTCATCAAAGACGGCATAAAGTCGCGCCTTTCGGAGAGTATTGAAACGGCGGGCACGCTTACGGGCGGAATGGCCTACATCGACATAATTGACGGTGAGGAATTACACTTCTCACAGAGCTACGCTTGTCCGGAGCACGGCGTTTCCGTTGAGGAGCTTGTGCCGCGTATGTTCTCGTTCAACAACCCGTTCGGGGCGTGTCCCGAGTGTACCGGTANNTACCGCCGCATTGACCCGGAGCTTATTATCCCCAACCCTGATCTTTCAATAAAGGACGGCGCGATCAAGGGCTACGGGTGGACTTACAACGAAGGCACGATCGCGGCGATGTACTTTGACGCCATTATGGAAAAGCACGGGTGCTCCGTCGACGAACCGCTGTCCGCGCTTCCGAAAAAGGCTGTGAACGAGCTTCTTTACGGCACGAACGGCGAGAAGATACTAATAAAAAGACCGCGAAATCAGGGCGGCGGGTCGTACTACTCCGACTTCGAGGGCGTTGCGAACAATCTCCAGCGGCGTTATGACGACGCTATGGTGGGAATGTACGCGCGAGATGCGCTCGAGGATTTTATGAGCGACGTCGAATGTCCGAAATGTCACGGTAAACGGCTTAACGACGCGGCTTTGGCGGTTACGGTCGGCGGGCTGAATATCCACGATTTCTGCCAAATGTCGGTCGTGAACGCACTCAAATTTATTGACGGGCTTGAGCTGTCGGCACGCGACAAGATGATTGCCGGGCAGATACTCAAAGAAATAAAGGCGCGGCTGGGATTTCTTAAAAGCGTCGGTCTGGAATACCTCACTCTCGCGAGAAGCGCGGGAACGCTCTCGGGCGGAGAAAGTCAGCGCATACGGCTTGCAACGCAGATAGGAAGCGCGCTTACGGGAGTCCTCTACATTCTGGACGAGCCATCTATCGGGCTTCACCAGCGCGATAACGACAAGCTGATAGCCACGCTGAAAAACCTCCGCGATCTCGGCAACACGCTGATAGT
>DILZ01000109.1:19362-35498 GCA_002425305.1 Ruminococcaceae bacterium UBA5579 | reverse complement strand
CATAGTCGATATCGGACCCGCAGCGGGCGTTCACGGCGGAAACGTCGTTTACAGCGGCGATGTCAACGGCATTTTAAAATGCAAGAATTCCGTTACGGGGCAGTATCTCAGCGGAAAGCTGAAGATTCCCGTGCCGAAAAAACGCCGCAAACCGGACGAGCGTTGGCTTAAGGTCACGGGTGCGGAGGAGAACAATCTTAAAAAAGTTAACGTCGATATCCCGATCGGCGTGTTCACTTGCGTTACGGGAGTTTCGGGCAGCGGAAAAAGCTCACTCGTCAATGAGATAGTGTATAAAAACCTTTTCGGCAAGCTGAACAAAGGACGTGTCCGCGCGGGGAAATTCAAGGATATGAAGGGTCTTGAAAACCTCGACAAGGTGATTATGATAGACCAATCACCGATAGGCAGAACGCCGCGCTCCAATCCCGCGACCTACACGGGCGTGTTCACCGAGATACGCGAGCTGTTCGCGCAGACCACCGACGCGAAAACGCGCGGCTACAAGGCGGGTCGGTTTTCGTTCAACGTAAAGGGCGGTCGTTGCGAGGCGTGTGAGGGCGACGGAATACTCAAGATAGAAATGCACTTTCTGCCTGATATCTTCGTGCCGTGCGAGGTCTGCAAGGGTCAGCGGTACAACCGTGAGACTCTGGAGGTACGCTATAAGGGAAAGAACATCTATGACGTTCTTGAAATGACGGTTTCCGAGGGCGTGGATTTTTTCGAGAATATCCCGCGCATTTACAACAAGCTGAAAACTCTTGAGGATGTGGGCTTAGGGTATATCAAGATAGGGCAAAGCTCCACTACCCTTTCGGGCGGCGAGGCGCAGAGAATAAAGCTTGCGACGGAGCTTTCAAAACGCTCTACGGGTAAGACAATTTACATTCTCGACGAACCAACGACCGGACTTCACTCCGCCGACGTGCAGAAGCTGATCAATATTCTGCAAAAGCTCACCGACGCGGGCAATACCGTACTTGTTATCGAACACAACCTCGACGTTATAAAAACCGCCGACTACATTATTGATATGGGTCCCGAGGGCGGCGACAACGGCGGAACGATAATAGCTAAGGGAACTCCGGAGCAAGTGGCGAAAAACTCCGGATCCTACACCGGACAATATCTGAATAGAATATTGAACGGCTGATAACTTTCCCTCTTGACAAATTTCACGATTTATGGTAGAATTTTATATGTAATCATTTTCCACCTTCCCGTTATCGGAAGGGAAAATTAAGAAAGGATTTTTTTACGATGAAAAAGTTTCTTGAAGAATTTAAGACATTTGCCCTTAAGGGCAATGTAATGAGTATGGCGGTCGGCGTTATCATAGGCGGCGCTTTCCAATCCATCGTGACGTCTCTTACAGCAAACTTTATTAACCCGCTTATTGCTCTTATCACGGGCGGCGTTAAATATGACGAAAACGGCAACCCGATGATCGTAGGCGGATCGTTTACGATAAACGGAGTTGATTTTAACTACGGTGCTTTCCTCTCGGCGGTTGTCAACTTTATTATTATGGCGTTTATTCTGTTCCTTTTGATAAAGGGAATGAACAGGCTTATGGACATCGGTCATAAGAAAAAGAAGGGCGAAGAAGAGCCTGCTGCCGAACCCGCGCCCGACCCGCAGATAGTTCTCCTTACCGAAATACGCGACCTGCTTAAAACCGAAGACAGCGCGGAAAAGGTTAAGGATCTGCTTGACGAGAAGTCCGGGGACAAAGGAGTCACCGAATAATTTACTACATATTTTTTAAAGGCTGCACGGTGTTCCCGCGCAGCCTCTGTTTGTATAAATAATCAGTCCCCCGTTGGATACGGGGGACTTATAATTCTTTTAAAGATCGCTTCTTGCAAAGTATTCGTAAATACCTTGCGCTATCGCCTTTGCCATACCCGTTTGATTGTCCGGGTCTGCCATAAGCAAGCACTCCTCGTCATTGGAAACAAAGCCCATTTCCACAAGCACGGACGGAAAGCCCTGCTCCAGCGTATACCAATAGTAGCTGTATTTGTCGCCGCGGGAGCTTTTTGTGCCGTCGCCATAGGCGCTGTCAAGGAACGCCGCAAGGTTGTCGTTCACCGCCTTGGCAAGCGTCTGCGACCACGGTGTAAAATAGTATACCTCGCAGCCGTGCGCCGCAGTGTTTGTGTTGCTGTTGCAGTGAAGCTCCAGGAACATATCCGCGCCATATTCCCTCGCTACCTTGGGACGGCTGCGGTCGTGGATATACACACTTTCCGTCTGAAGCCGCACAACGTTCGCACCCATCGCTTCAAGCTGTTCGGCAAGCTTCTTTGCAACAGCGAGGTTTATCTCCTGCTCCGTCACCTGTCCGACAGCGCCGGGGTCGAATACGCCATCGTCAACGCCGTGTCCCGGACTTATGACGATAGTCTTGCCGCTTAAAGACGCGGTGGGGATATTGAACGACAGAACAAGCTCGCCGCTGTCGTTGTAGTAAGCGTCCATACCGCTGTATATTCCCGTCTGCCGCAGCGTCAGAGTCAGTCTGAATTTCGGTATGCCGTCCTTCTCTACAGTAGACCACTCACCCGCGCTGAACAGCGTACAGGAGCTGAAATCGGGGAGCTTTGTGACACTTGTTACATTATCGAACGTAACGTAAACGTACTGTGCGTTGAAGTTTACAACGCCATACGGGCCCTCATAACCCTGAACGTAGCTTTGTGAAGTGTTGACATTGAAGCTAGATTTGTGATCAAGACTGATATTTATAAAGCTCGAGCCACCGCTGTCGCCTATCGAATTCACCACAAGCGCGTTATAACCCAGTCCGGTATCCTCAAACGTCGTGACATACTCCGGACGATAACGCTTGCCCGATTCAGTGACGAGATAGTTATCCGAGGAGGATTTTAAGTAATCGAGCGTGCCTGCGGGCATCTGCGAAAATTCGGGAGAGGGAACGTGTCCGGTCGTCATCGGGTCGAGAACGTCGGTATAATTGTTCAGCACCTTTACATATGTGACATACTCTTCCTCGGTACATATAGGGTCTATTCTTCCCACGACTTCGCCCGAGCCGATATTCTCCTGCTCCTTATCGGGGATCATTTCCACATCAATAGGCTTTTTTGGCGGCTCCGGCTNNGGCGATGGTCACGTTGCCGCCGTATGCGGACTTATCATATCCCTTGTAAGTCGCGTAATAGCTCACGTCGCCCAAATACTGTGTCTGTCCAACTATGCCGTCCGCCACGGTGTAATAACCAACAAACTCGGAGTAGTTGCCGTTCGCGTCTACAAGCTCTGACGTGCCTTTCTCGCTCAGCTTGATAGTCTGCCCGCCGATAGTCGCGTAAACGTCCGAGCCGCTGTATGCGACGGCGGTAAACGAAAGCCGTGTGCCGCCCTCGACGGTTATTTCACCGATATTATATGCGGATTTCAAGACATTCACCGTGCGCTCAATAGAATAGCTGTACTTCTTTCCCTTATGCTCTATCGTAAAGTAGTTCATTCCAACGTCAAGATCCTTCTGAATAAAGAAGTTCCCGACCTTGTTCAGCTCGATTTTAGTTCCGTCAAAGTATACGTCGAAATTTTCGTCAAAGGTTCCCATAAACTTGACGGTGGGATCATAGGTGGTAAAGCTCAGGCTTGAGGGCGAGGTCATCTTCAGTTCCTCAAACACTGTTTCGGTGTTTATCTGGTCGGCAAAGAACTTCTTCAGTGTATCCGTACTTGAAAGCGGGTTGTTGTTTAACGATGCGAGCGAGTTGAACGCGCTTCCGCTTACGCTGCCGCCCATATTCTTCATAACAGTAAGCTGCTGGAGCAGCTGATCCTCGTTCCACCCGTAATACTCGCCTATCCGTTCGTTAAGATGGCAGACATAAGTTTTTACTTTACTTTTTTGAGCAACTTCATTCCACCACGAAACGACCTTCTCAAAATTGAGAGCGCTGTCGCTTGTAGAGCCATACGCCTTCACCATAATGAAATCGGCATATTGGTTTTCGATATATTTCTTCAGATCGCAATGCCCGTCATACAGCGCCTGAACACTGTCCTCGGTCTGAGAGCCTTCGGGGTTGCTGTTCGCGTTTGCCCACATATCCTCCGTGAATATTCCGACTGCGGTGGAGTTCGATGTTTTGTGAATTATCTCGCTTAGCGAACGCATTATGTATCGGTTCGTTTCGTAAAGCCAATTCTTATACCCTATTCCGGAGCCCGAACGCAAATATTCGGCGTACATCTCCGGGGTATCGCTTGTGTAATAATTTGTAAGCAGAATCCCCTCGCAGTCATATTTCATCGCGAACTTATGCGCCGCAGCCGAAAATCCTGACTTTAAGCCGCCGCCCTGTTCTATGACCCGCTTTAAAAGCGAGTTTACGTCAAGCGTGATATACGCGCCCAAATTCGCCTTATGCGCTGCGTCTATCGCGCTGTTAAGGATATCCGTTTCGTCCAGCTCTATGCTGTAATAGTCCTTGTCGTTCGCAGTGGACTTTATAACGAGCGCGTTCATTCCAAGCTCGCGGACATTCTCGCAAAACGCCGAAAGCTCCGACTCGTCCAACGAAAAATCTGTTTCGGGCGCGGCAAATACCGCGATCATTCCCACCGGCAGTGAAACGTGGCTTCCCGAGGGCTTGGGCTTTTCAACAGTCGGGCTGTCCGGAGCGGAGGTTTGCTCTGTATTAGAGTTTTCCGCGCCTGATGACGATTCCGCAAAAGCCGTTGTACATATCATACTCAGCGACAAGACTGCCGCCAAAATTCCCCTGATTACTTTTCTCATTTTTCATTCCCCATTTTTAAAAATTGTTATGATGTGTTGTGTGATTTAAGCCAATACCGATTTTAAAGCAGCGACCTCCGCATCCACCTGCGGCTTCACGTCACTATCTGCATTGAACATACTGTTATAGCTGTAAAGACATATGCCGCCGTAGGACACCTGTTCGGCAGCCTCAAGGAACTGACGCTTCAATATCTCTTTGTCGTCAATCCACTCACGCTTGCCGTTTGTGCCGCCCCAATAATCCTCTGTGCCGATTTTCGAAGCAGAAAGTCCGACAATAAGCGGTACCTTTCCCTTTGACGCAATGCCGTTCCACTGCTTTACTACGTCGGAATACGGTTGTGCGGCGTTTTTAAATCCAAAATATATCTNNGTAAGCGCTTCCCATTCAGCAAGAGTTTTATCAAATGGACTGCTTTCATTTTTAAATCCAAAATATATCTGCGGCATTATGTAATCCAGATATCCGCTTTGTGTACACCATTTTTCAACGTCAGCGTACATATAAACATAATTGTTATTGTAGTTCCCCTGCGGACTTACCCCGAAAAGCGCTGAGCTGTTCGCCTTTTTCACCGCGCTGTACAGCGCGCTTACAAGCTTATCGCAATTCGCGAAGCGGAAATCGGAAAGCGAATTGTAGGAGCTTTCTTGATATGCGGCGGAGTCAAACCACGTTTCGGTGGTCGGATAGAAATAGTCGTCGATATGCAGTCCGTCAACGTCGTATTTCGCAACTATCTCCTCCGCGCCCTTGGCTATCAAGTCAACGACCTCGGGATAAGCGGGGTTGAGGTAGTAGTAATTGTTCACCTCTACAAGACGAGTCTCGCCGCCCGCCCAATCATACAGCGAATAGCCGTTTTCTCTTTCTATATCGTTCACCGAGCACCCGCGCAGCGGGTTTATCCACGCCTGAAACGAAAGTCCGCGCTTATGCGCCTCCTCGATCATTATCGGCAATGGGTCGTAGCTGCCGTCTAGGTACTTTGTGCGCGGAAAATAGGCGGATTCATAATACGCGTCGCTGTGCGAGCGCACGTGTACGAACACCGTGTTTACCCCCAACGAAACGCAATTATCGTAAACTCTGCTTATGGAGCTTCGGAAATCTCCCTCGCCGCCGCTTTGCAATCCCCCAAGCTCGATATACGAGATCCACACGCCCTTTACCTCACTGTAATTCAACGCTTTGTAAGGATTTGTTCCAACAGGTGGTGTTACAATGGGCGTTATCGAGCTTGACGAAACGGGCACACTCGATGACGAACTTGAAGATATGCTTGAGCTTGATGTGCTTGAAGAAACGATCGGTTTGCTTTGTGAAATACTTGATGTCACACTTAATGAAGAGCTTACAATTACGTTTGTTGAGCTGCTTGAAACTGTGCTGCCTGATGAAGAGCTTGAAGTTACGTCTGTTGATGTGCTTTGAGAGCTTGAATAAGTGCTTTCGGGCGGAACAACAACACTTACGGGCGTTTTAGTTGAGCTTGAAGCGGAACTAGAGCTTTGAACCGTGGAAAAAACGCTCGCCTGACCCGTGCTTGACGAACCGGACACTCCACCGCTGCTCACAACGATCACGTTCGGCTGCTCTGACTTAGCGGCACAGCCCCCCAGCATACACACCGTCAAAGCAAGCGACAACGCTGCAATGGATATTCTTTTCATAATTCATTCCCCAAATTATTTTTATTTATATCTGTAAACACTTTTTATAGTCATATATATTATAACATACTTTATTTTTCACGTCAATAGGCAATTTGCGGTAATCACGGAATTTTCACACAATTTTGAACTTTTTCCGCAAATTTCAATTTTTTACGTTAAAGCGAACGCTCAATGGTATCAAGATCCGCTCCGCCAATACCCACATACTATCACAAAAAACGCACTATTGCCGTACTTCCGCAAGGCAGCGGCATACCTGTCTGTTTTACGGGCAAGCCAATCTCCTCGGAGGTGACCTCGATCTTGAAACGCTTGCCGACCGTCATTTGAAGCAGATAGCTCATAACGCTTGCCGAAAGACCTGTCGTATAGGAGTTAAGCAGCACGAACAGCGGCTTGTCCGACAAAAGCCCGGTGATATTCGTCATAAGGTCGAAAATGCTATCCTCCAGCTTCCACATCTCGCCGTTTGTGCCGCGGCCGTAGCTCGGCGGGTCAAGGATAACGCCGTCGTAGCGCGTCCCGCGACGTATCTCGCGGCCTATGAATTTGTTTGCGTCATCGACTATCCAACGAATGGGCTTATCCTCCAACCCCGACAATTTTGCGTTAGTCCGTGCCCAATCGACCATTCCCTTAACAGCGTCACAATGGCAGACGCTCGCCCCTNNCCGCACAAGCAAGCGTAGCTCCGCCTGTGTAGGCGAACAGGTTCAGTATGTTTATCGGTCTGCCCGCCGCTCTGATAAGCTCGCCGCAGTGATCCCAATTAACCGCCTGTTCGGGGAACAACCCCGTGTGCTTGAAGCCTGTCGGCTTCACCATAAATGTCAGATTGCCGTAGCTTATCTTCCAGCTTTCGGGGAGCTTGCGGCGGTAATCCCACGCTCCTCCGCCCTTGTCGGAGCGGATATAACGCGCGTGCGCCGTCCCCCATTCGACGGCTTCGCCTGTGTTTTTCCAGATTATCTGCGGGTCGGGGCGAATGAGCGTTACATCACCCCAACGCTCCAGACGCTCGCCGTTGGCGGCGTCAATAAGCTCGTAGTCTGTCCATTTATCGGAAATTCTCATAAGCTACCTCAATATTTCGTCCTTGTTTTTGTTGACAAAGTCTTTCAGGCAGTCGAACAACGACGGCTCAAAATCATAATACGCGTTGTCAACCGTTTCATAACCGTCCTCGTCGCCGTCGTCGCGCGCCTTTTCGTCCAACGCTCTTTGATAATTATCGGCAATTTCCTCATACGCGACAGTTTTTATCGCGGCGATAAGCTCCTCCGGTGCGATTTCGGTGTAACAATCAAAATAGCCGCTGTGACCGCCGCTCTGCATTTCCGCGTCATACCAAAAGCACAGTACCGCCGTTTTCTGTATCGGAGAAAGCGTTTCCCGTTCACAAACATCATCTATAAAGCTGTTCCATTCCTCATTCGAAAGCATAACTTCTCCTATCACATAATCGCCGCTCTGCCGTAAGGGTACTCCCCGTCCCAGCCGCACGGGAAATATCCGTCCTTGTAGATTTCAAGAAGCGCGGTGAAAAATCCCGTTTTGTTAAGGGCGCGTTCCACAGCCGCCCAGCACAAGTCGCGCTTTACCATATCGGCGATTTCCTCGTCAAGACCGCCCTCTTCCTGCAAGCCGCCGCGCACTCTGAATGACTGCCACGCGTTCCAGATATCCTCGTCCAGAGCCATTGATACGGTTTCGAAAATGTCGTCTATCGCGTCGTCGCCAATTATTTCACAAGCCAGCTTTTCCAGCAGATCAATTTGCGGCTCCCAAACGCTTAAATAGTTGGCGTTCCAGTTGTCGTAAGCGTCGTAAACAGAACGCACAAGCAGGTATGTTTCCGTCGGAGTGCCGCTGTTTGCAAACCACTTTATCGGTCTCATCTCCTCAACGAACTTCTCCGAAACGCTCCGCTTCAGATACTCGTCCAGCAGCTCATAAGAAACGCTGCCTTTCGGGTGAACGAGCTTTATCGCTTCTTCGGNNCTCCGCGCCGTCAACCTCTTTTGAGAGCGTGAACTCCACTTTGTCTGCGCGACCGATAAAGCCTATCATCAGCATATCTTTTTTGGCGAACCAATACGTTCCGATAAGCCGCAAGTCCGTCATTTCTATGCCGATCTCCTCCGCGACCTCGCGGCGGGCAGTCTCCTCGGCAGTCTCGCCGGGCTTCATATACCCCGAAACAAGATTGCGGTATTCAGTCGACATATAATCCTGCCGCAGCAAAGCCGCCTCGCCGTCCTCGTTCACGACAAGCACGATAACTGCGCTTGGGAACATCTCGAACCACGGCTTGCCGCATTTTTCGCAGAACGGCACGTCGCCCTCGTCGCCGATGGGTTTTTGTATCAGCTTTTCCCCGCAGTCGGGGCAGAATTTGAACCTCATTTGCAATTCTCCAAATAAAAAATCTCCTTGCCCTTTGCTTTTGCATACTCAATTTCAGCCTTAACGCTTTCACCGATATACCCTCCGACGTTTACGACAAAAACCGCGTCTGACAAGTCTATCTTCGCCCTGTGCAGTTCGCCGAGCAAGGATATATCACGCTCCGTAAGCTCCCTGCCCGAAGAGTTCGGCGTTACCCCAAGCACTACATATCCGTTTTCCAACTCTAAGCGCTCGAACGTTTCCTGTATCTTATCCCAGAACCGCATTGAGCCGCAGAGCGCAACTACTTTTCTGTCCATAATAGCTCCTTAAGTTTTACAAACTTTATTCCCGCGGTCGGGGCAACAGTTAAAGCGCATAATTACCTCATATACATTGTTCACAAAGCATAACGTGCTCGGTAACGACCTTTCCCGTAAGCTTCCACAAAATATCCTTGTTGGTGTGGTGATATACAAAGCCGCGTTTTTCAAGCACGCGCTTTGATCTATCATTACCGTCAAAATATCCCGCCCAGACGCGTTTCAGGCGCAGCTCCTCAAAAGCGAGCTTCAGCAAAGCCGACACCGCTTCGGGAGCGTAGCCGTTTCCCCAGAACGGTTTGCCTATCCAGTAGCCGATGTCGCCCTCGTCCTCCGATGAACCGAGTGAACATTCATCACCCAACTTCAGACCCGCCGTACCAACGACCCTGCCGAGGTCTTTCGGCACAACGGCAAACGTTGCGCGGGAATCCATAAACATACGAACGATATCGCGGCTTTCCTCAATGCTCTTGTGAGCGTTAAAGCCGCAGCCCGCGCCGATTTCGGGGTCGCGCGCCAGCTCATACATATCATCCGCGTCCTCCAACCGCCATGGACGGAGGAGCAGTCGTTTCGTTTCGAGCTCCATTGAGTATTGTCCTTTCTCATTATTTTTCCGTTTCAATTATTGCAGATATGACACCCAAAGTACGTCAACAGCGTTTCGTGCTTTGGGCATTTGGGAAAGCCGCACAGAACGGGATCGCCGCTTTCGGCAGCACCGAGNNAGAGCCACTCGTCAGCGGCGTTTTGGTCAACGTCCTCCACGGTCATTTTCGATATCAGCTCCGCAAATTCCTTCAATGCCCAAAATATATGCTCTTCGTTCGGCTGATAATCGAGCTTATCCCAATCCATTCTGTTTTCCGCTGATTCTATCACTTTCAGCATAAAACGCTTGTTTTCCTCGAAACGCTCCGTATTCCACGGCATTTCGCGAATGTCAAAGTCTACCGTTCCTATTCCGACAACGCTTTGGTCTTTTTCGGCAAGCCACACGATAAGCCGCTTTTCGTCAACCGTTTGAGCAAGCCGCGAACCCGCAAGTGTCATAACGTCAATGAAAACGGCTGTCAAACCGTTGCTCATTTTCAGAGAATCTTCTCCGAAACTGATACGATTGCCCATAACGTCATCTCCTTAAATTACACACAGCTCTCCAATATTTCGCGAAGCTGCTTTATAAACAGCGGCAGAGCGGTCTGGTCTGCTTCGAACTCGAACTCCATTGAATGAGTGAAATTCGTGATCGTACCGTAAACCGTGATCTGTCCCGTCTTTTGCATTATCAACTCGAACTCCTGCTCATAACCGATAAGGCTTTCGAGCTTTACGGCGGTGCGCTTTAGGTTGTACATTTCCTCAAGCTCGGCGGCGAATTGCGCAATCTGCTTGATATCGCACTCGAAATCACCCACGCCCGAAAACCTGCCATCCATACTTTGAACCAGCAGATCAAAAACGGTGTTGTACTGATTTCCACCCACAGCGTCCTCGGAATAGTGCTTGAAGTTAGTTATTTCGAGAAAGTTTTCTCCAAACTCAAACCGTGCGTTCATAGTCCTTATCCTTTCGTATAACGAACCAAACCGCCCATACGAACGCTATTCCCATAACTATCCACTGCAAGTAGTTGTCAATAAAAACAAACAGCGGGCTCTCCTCGTTCCATTTCTCGACAAATGCCGTAGCGTTTGCGGGAACATCGTAGAGGAAATGCAAAAGCATTGGCATCAAGATATTGTGAGAGTGCAGATATACCGCTGAAAACGCAAAGCCCATAGCCCCCGTCTGCAAAAAGCGAAACAGTGCGACCTCAAAATCGGTGCAGCCGATAACGTGACCAAGCCCGAACAGCACAGACGACAATAACGCATAGCAAAGCCGCCTTTTCCAAATACGCTCGCCGTGCGTAAAATAACCCTCACACACAAATCCGCGAAATGTTAGCTCCTCAAAAAAGCCCGTGGTTATCTGCTGACAAAACAGGCAAGAAAACACTATCGCAAATGTGGTATTGATAAACTCCGCCGCGCCGATCATCAAATATAACGCGTCAAAAACCGTCAGCACGACAAGCCCAAAACCCGCGAAAAAAGCCGCCTTGAAGCCCTTGAAATTAATAACGTTCGTCCGGTTTTCCTTATGAAAAAGCTTTACAAATATTATCAGCTCCACAATACCGAACACAAGCCGCTGTGCACTGCTGAAAAAGTACCACTGCGCGCCGTCCAGCTTCAGCGCACGTGGTATCGTCACAACACCGTAAAACGCCGCCGCAAACGCAACAGCGAGAAAAAAACCGATATTGTTCCTGAGCATCTTCATTCGATGTCCTCCAAAGTTGCCTGTCCGTCACGCAAGATACCAAGATGTTTGTACGCGAGAGCAGTCGCGACGCGTCCTCGCGGAGTTTTCGCAACAAAACCCAACTGCATAAGATACGGCTCGCACACGTCCTCCAGCGTTACCGCCTCCTCGTTCAGCGCGGAGGCAAGCGTGGAAAGCCCCACAGGTCCGCCGTTGTAGCCCTTTATCATCATTTCGAGCATACGGCGGTCAAGGCTGTCAAGACCAAGGTCGTCTATTTCGAGTTTTTTGAGGGCACTGTCGGCGATATCGCGCGTTATCTTGCCGTCACCCAAAACCTCCGCAAAGTCGCGGACGCGCTTCAGAAGCCTGTTCGCGATACGCGGAGTACCGCGAGAACGCCGCGCTATCTCCATTGCGCCGTCTTTCATACACGGTATCCCCAAGATCACCGCCGAACGCTGAACTATATCGCAAAGCTGCTCGGGAGTGTACAGCTCCAGACGCTGAACCACTCCGAACCTATCGCGCAGCGGCGCGGACAATTGCCCCGAACGCGTTGTAGCTCCTATGAGCGTAAAGTGCGGCAAGTCAATTCTTATAGAACGCGCCGCCGGACCGTTGCCCATCACGATATCCAGCGCGTAGTCCTCCATTGCGGGGTACAGGACCTCCTCCACCTGACGCGACAGTCTGTGTATCTCGTCAATAAACAGCACGTCGTTCTTCTGCAGGTTCGTCAGCAGCGCGGCAAGGTCGCCCGCCTTTTCGATAGCCGGACCGCTTGTCACGCGGATATTTACGCCCATTTCATTCGCGATTATGCACGACAACGTAGTCTTTCCCAATCCCGGAGGGCCGTACAGCAAAACGTGATCAAGGCACTCGCCGCGTTTTTTCGCCGCCTCGATATACACCGCCATATTCTCCTTTACCTTATCTTGTCCGATGTATTCGTCAAGCGTTCGCGGACGGAGAGTAAGCTCCGCTTCGCTGTCCGATTCGCTGAAGGACGGCTCGACCAAACGCTCACGCGGTTCGAAATCAAGGTCGTCGTTTGACATTTCTATCATTTTGTATTCCCTTTCTGTCAAGGTTTGTGTTCTTTGTGTATCACGAGTTCGACTTGCGAATCAACGCACTTATCTCCCTCAAAGTCGAGTCTTATAATAAACGGCATAAAATCGACTATCTTCTTGAAGCACTTGAAATCAAACTCGGGATAGTAGTAATTAAGTATAGAGGAAAGTGCCGTGCCGTGTGTCGCTATCGCTATCTTCATACCCTTGTGCTCGTCAAGGACGTGCTTTAACGCGCGGATATTGCGCTCCTGCACCTCTCTAAGGCTCTCGCCATCCTTGATATGATAATCGAAATCAGCCCACTGCTTTCCGATATACTCAAAGAAATTATCGCCGTGCCAGCTTCCCGCGTTACGCTCGCGGAAGTCCTCAAAGATATTAACATCTAAGCCCGTCCAAAGCGAATACAGTCCGACAGTATCTATCGCCCGTATATACGGACTTGAAGCGATAAACTCCACACCGCGCGTTTTGAGCAGATCGGCGACCGCCCGCGTATCGTTCTTTCCCTCATCGGTGAGGGGTCTTGACTTGTCGTCCCGAACCGAATAGTCCGGCTGCGCGTGACGAACGAAATACACCTCAGTCATTTGCTTTCTCCTTGCTCTCTATTTTGCGATAGAATATATCGGGCAAATTCTTTTCGTCATAGTCTGTTTTGTGAAAGCTCAACATCGCGTTAATACGCTTGTTGAGATTTTCCGGTTCTTGTATTCCGCATAGCTGCGCTTTCCTGCACTCCTCCTCAGCGTGCTGAACGTCGCCGCGCATAGCGTACCAATCGGCAAGCTCCGCGTGGCACAGAGGATGATTTTCGTTTATCTTCACCAGCTTTTGGAGCGTTTCAAACGCTTTATCGTCCTCGCCGCGAACCATTTGTATCTTCGCTAAACTGAAATACGAATAGCCGTGGTTCGGATCATAGCGCAGCGCCTGCTCAAAGCAGTAGGTCGCTTGATCAAGCTTGCCGTCCGAAAAGTATGCGTGTCCCAGGCGCGACTGAGCTTCTGGATTGTCCGGGGCATACTCCACCGCCTTACGGTAACACCACATCAGCTTTGCGTCATTGTCCATCGCCTCATACAGCCGTATAAGCCACTCTATGCAGAACATCTGGTTTTGTCTTACATCGGTGCGCGCCAACGCCTTCTGCAATATTTCCTCAGCCACGGGAAGCTTTCCCTCCAGAAGAGCGTATATTCCTTTATATGCCATTTTAGCGACTTCGTCCTTGCGCACCAATTTTATGCCGTCCTTGCCGAGTGCCCTTGCCGCGGTCATTCTTTTTTCCCTTCGCGGAACAATAACGTCCGCCCAGATAACCGCCAAAAGCGAGCTTAATATTACAAAGCCGCACCCGCCGAATATCAGAACCGCCACAGACCAATCATCTATCGCGCACAGCGTTACAAATCCGCCTATACCGGCGCCCAATCCCACCAAAAGAAAACGCCGAAACACCATATTAATTCTGTTATCTTTATTTTTCAAGGAGTGCCTCCTATACAATAATTCGATATTTTAAGCCAAATTTTTCAAGCCGTATTTTATCAGCTCCTCCACGGAGCTTGCGGGATCCGCGCCCGAAAGCGCCGCTCCGCACTGTGCAGGACTAAACCCGAGCGTCTGCAAAGCCGTCAGAGCCTCGGTGAAGTTGTCGCCTGCGGAAACGGAAACGCTTTGCAGATCCTTCGCGTTTATCTTCTGCTCCTTAGCGACCTTGTCCTTAAGCTCCAAAATTATCCTCTGCGCAATTTTCGCGCCTATCCCCGGAGATTTTGTAAGCGTTTTAAAGTCGCCCGACGCTATGCACAACGCAAGCTTTGTCGGCGTTATGTCGCTTAATATCGACAAAGCGGCTTTTGGTCCTACGCCCGAAACCGATATCAGCTGCTTGAACGCTCCCAGCTCGGCATTATCAGCGAAACCGAACAAATCAAGCGAATTTTCCGTAATGTGCAGGTATGTATATAGCTTTACCTCGTCAAGCTCGCGTATCTTCGCAAGCGTGTTCATCGTCGTTCTGCAAGCATAGCCAACACCGCCGCACTCCACGACCGCAAGACCCGCTTCCCAATATGTCAATTCTCCTTGTACACTGTATATCATAATAATGTCATCTCCTGTTTCGTTATCGTCACTTTTTTTTGTTAAGCTGTGTGACCTCGTTGCCTCGCATTATCTCCGAAAGCCGCGAGCCTCCCGTGTGTCCGTGCGTTATCGCAAGCGCGAGCGCGTCGGCGGTATCGTCGGGCTTTGGGATAGCCTTCAACCGGAGAATGTTCTTCGTCATCTCCTGAACCTGACGCTTTTCCGCCGCTCCGTAGCCCGTTACCGCGACCTTGACCTGCAGCGGCGTGTACTCGTATATCTTGATGTCTTTTTGAGCCGCCGCCAGCATTATCACTCCGCGAGCCTGTGCCACATCGATACCCGTGGTGATATTCGAGTTAAAGAACAGTTTTTCAATGCTCATACAGTCGGGGCTGAACTTATCCAGCACCGCGCACATATCCTCGTATATCTCGCAGAGCCGTTTATCAAACGATGTTTCGGACGAGGTGGTTATAGCACCGTATTTCACCACATTAAAATGCACGTTGTCAAACTCCAGCACGCCCCATCCGATTATAGCGTAGCCGGGATCTATTCCAAGTATCCTCATTATGTGTAGCTCTCATTATCGGTGACATACGCGCGGACACGAAGCGGTATGCCCATACCGGCAGCGATTTTTTCGCACTCTGCTGTTTCCTCAGCGGTTATTATATCAACCACCGTAAAGGACGTTTCTATTCCCATGTCCTTGACCTCTCTCGAAAAGCTGAGCATTTCGTCAAATGCCGGTTCTCCGAAACGCGGACGGGTAACCTCGTTGTAACGCTTTGCGTTGGGAGCGTTCAAACTAATCGAAAAGCTGTCAACCACGCCCTTGAACCGCATTATGTCAAAGTCCTTGTGAACAAGCCGAACAAGACCGTTGGTATTCACGCGCACATTCATATCCGAATTATCCTTTATATATTCCGCAGTCTTTATCAGCGTTTCAACACGCACGGTAGGCTCGCCGTAGCCGCAGAACACCGCCTCGCTTATCCCTGCCTTATCGAACTTATCAAACGCGGCGCAAATTTCTTCAAAGGAAGGCTCGCGCTCCAGCCAAAGGCTGTCGTTGTCCTCGATGCTGTCGCCGTTTTTCCGTATGCAGAACACACAATCGCACGGGCAGCCGTTGGTGATATTAACATACATTTTTCCGCCGAATTTGTAAAATATTGTCATTTTGTCCTCCGATTTGCATAAATATACAGTTTAATTATAACACGTTTACATTAAATTGTCAATATAAAAAAGCTCCTCGCAAGAAGGAGCAGATAATAAAAGCGGCGTTCCACCGCTTTTACGGGGAACGCCGCATTCATTTTTATTTTTTGACCAGCTTGGAAAACTCCAATGCCTTGCCGAGGTCGCCGTCAACCTTGAGCTTGCCCGTCGTGTAAGCCATAACGGGATCGAGCTTGCCGTCGATGAGTTTTAAAAACTTCGCCTGCTCCATAGTTA
>DILZ01000109.1:5317-19280 GCA_002425305.1 Ruminococcaceae bacterium UBA5579 | reverse complement strand
AGGAGCCAAAAACGGCTGCGACGATACGTCAGTCTCCGCCATCTGACCGCGTACTTTTGTTACCAATTCTTCAAATGTCATAGTTTTCTCCTTAATAAGTTAATTATGTTGATTGCCGGTGACAGTATTATACCATATTTTTTTTACTTTGTCAAGAAAAAATACTTCAAACCGAAAAGTACGCGCCATTTTAATGGAGGTCTGCCATATCGATCCACGCAAGAAGAAGTTCGCGTTCCTCCGGTCTCTTGAACTTAAGCAGCGCGCCCGCAACTATCGGCACCCACTCGCGGATATACTTTACGTCAATGCCCGTCTTTTGACAATATTTCTTCAGATACGTCTCCGCCCATTCGGTGTGGTGCTTTAAGCAAAAATTGAGATACGTTCTCGCTACATCGGCGGACGCGTTGCCCTGCTTTGCTTTCATCCAATCAATGACGAACGTTCCTTTTTTACCGACAATAATGTTATCCGGCGAGAGGTCGCCGTGACAGAGCTTGGTGTGCTGCGGCATCTTGTTCAAGTGTGTCAAAAGCTCATACTTTTTCACATCATCTATCATATCCAACCCGTCTATCGAACGGTTGAGGTAATCCTTAAGACGGCTTACCTTAGCGGACGTAAGCTCGTTTATCTCCACCTGGATATCCGCCATTTGTCCAAGATACTCGTCGCAGCGGGAGGGGTCCTCTCTCATAACCTGCTCCAGCGTTTTACCCTCGCAAAATTCGTATACAATAGCGTATCTGCCGTCCACTCTTGTTATCTCCAGAAGCTCCGGTATCTTCGCGTAGCCCGTTTCTTCTACTCGAACGTGCGTTATCGCCTCATACATAACCACGCTTTTAGGCTCTTTGGGGTCTTTGAACAGCTTGACACACTTTCCGTCGCATTCATACACCTGTACCTTATCGCCGTCCGAAATAAGATTTTTTAATTCCATAAACAACTCCTTTCTGTCTTACAAAACCACCGGCATAACGCTTTAAATATTATCTCCATTCAATTATACCATTTTTTCCTGCATTTGTAAATAGTTTTTGTTAAATTTACACTTCGGGCGCAATATTTTTAATAACTTTTGTAAGATGTAACAACTGTATTTGAGCAGTTATCCGCCAAAAACTTGTTGACATTTATTTTTATATGTGTTATAATAAGGAATAGGTTTTAAAATATGTCGTGTGAAACGATAATCATTGAAAGGATGACATAGTAATGAAGATGAAGAAAACAGCGGCAATGATCGCAGCGGGATTGTTGAGTGTATGTATGCTTTCGGGCTGCAATAATAAGACCAAAACCATAAACTCTGCGGACGATCTGCCCGGAGCTACGATCGGCGTGCAGCTTGGCACAACGGGAGATGAGCATGCCAGAGAACTTGAGGAAAGCCCCGAAGATGGCAAGGAAGCCGCTAAGATCGAGAGATACGATGCGGGCGCAGACGCTGTAAATGCGCTTAAGCAGGGCAAGGTTGACTGCGTTATCATTGATAACGAGCCCGCTAAGGTTTTCGTATCCAAAAACGATGACCTGAAGATTCTCCCCGACCCGTTCGCGGACGAGGATTACGCTATTGCCGTAAAAAAAGGCAATACAGAGCTTGTTGAGAAAATAAACTCAGCGCTTGAGGAGCTTGAAAAAGAGGGTACGCTCAAAAAAATCGTAGATAACTACATCGGTGACGATACCAAAGGCAGCTTCAAGTATGAATCCCCCGCTGATGTAAAGCGCGATAACGGTACTCTTGTTATGGCGACCAACGCGAACTTCCCGCCCTATGAGATGATCGAGAACGGTAATGTTGTCGGTATAGACCCCGATATAATGCAGGCAGTATGCGATAAGCTCGGAATGACGCTGAAGATCGACGATATGAAATTTGAAGCGATCATTGCAGCGGTTCAGTCCGGCAAAGCAGACGTCGGCGTTGCGGGTATGACGGTAAACGAGGAAAGACTTAAAAACGTTGATTTCACCAGGAGCTATGCAAAGGGCGTTCAGGTAATAATAACAAAGAAATAATTTACCGTAACGGCGCGGGATAAAACTGCGCCGTTATTTTGTTTGGGAGTTGGATATGAACTTTTTTCAGAAAATAGGCGAAGAATTCAAACAAAATTTTATTGATGAAAACCGTTGGCAATATCTGCTAAAGGGTCTGGGAACAACCTTGTTTATAACTTTTTTTGCGCTGCTGCTGGGGTTGGTGCTGGGCTTTGTGGTAGCGCTCGTTCGCTCAACGCACGATAAGATCTGCACAAAGAAAGGCGGGCACTTTTTCCTGAGGTTTGGAAATTTGCTCTCAAAGGTTTACCTTACAATAGTTCGCGGTACACCGACCACGGTTCAGCTTTTGATAATCTATTTTGTTATCTTCGGCAGCGTTAATATTGACAAGGTTTTTTGCGCCGTTCTTGCATTCGGGATAAATTCCGGCGCGTATGTTGCCGAGATCATTCGTTCGGGAATTATGTCGATCGACAACGGGCAGATCGAGGCGGGACGCAGCCTGGGGTTGAATTTCCGCCGTACTATGATGTATATTATTATGCCGCAGGCCTTGAAAAACGTTCTGCCGGCGCTCGGCAACGAGTTTATCGTACTGCTGAAGGAAACGTCGATTTCGGGTTACATATCGCTTATGGATCTTACCAGAGCGGGAGATCAGATCAGAGGTCAGACTTATTCCCCGTTTATGCCGCTTATCGCCGTAGCTCTTATCTACCTCATTATCGTTATGGGACTTTCAAAGCTGCTGACATTGCTTGAAAGGAGGCTCGCAAAAAATGATAAACGTTGAACACCTCTATAAATCGTTCGGAGAACTGAACGTTCTCAGCGATGTTTCGGAGCATATTGAAAAGGGCGAGAAGGTAGTTGTAATAGGTCCGTCCGGTTCGGGGAAAAGTACTTTTCTGCGCTGCCTTAATCTGCTTGAAACTCCCACCGACGGCACAATAACCTTTGACGGCGTTGATATTACTCACGCAAAGGGAAAAGAGCTTGACAGGCTCCGTGAAAAAATGGGTATGGTTTTTCAGCATTTTAATCTGTTTCCGCACCTTACGATCCGTAAAAACATCACGCTCGCGCCGGTAAAGCTCGGGCTTATGAGCAAGGAGGAAGCAAATAAGCAGGCAGAAATCCTTTTGCGGCGTGTCGGGCTGTTTGATAAAGCGGACGCGTATCCGGGAATGTTGTCCGGCGGACAGAAGCAGCGTATAGCGATAGCCCGCGCCCTTGCTATGAACCCCGAAGTAATGCTGTTTGACGAGCCTACCTCCGCGCTCGACCCGGAAATGGTCGGTGAGGTTTTGGAGATTATGAAACAGCTCGCTGACGACGGAATGACGATGGTCGTTGTTACTCACGAAATGGGATTTGCGCGCGAGGTCGCGTCACGCGTGCTGTTTATGGCGGAGGGGCAGATACTCGAGCAGAACCCGCCGGACGAGTTCTTCGGAAACCCGCAAAACCCGCGTCTTCGCGATTTTCTTTCAAAGGTCATCTGATATGGACATTCTGCGCCCGACGCTCTTTGAGTGTTGGGCGTTTCTCAACCGCTGCCCAAAGCATATACGCCGCCGCCAGCGCCGACAATCCCGCAAGCTCCAGCCAAATGAACGCGGGGAGCGCTTCCAGAAACGGAAACAACCTGTAAAGCTGTTGAGGCAATCCTCCCAGCATAATATAGTTTGTTCCGAACACACGATTGAATACCGCTGCCGCAGCAACATACGCGTTTCCGAAAACAAACGCGCGGGCAACGTCGGTAAGCGACGTACCATACTCGAAAACAAAAGCGCAGTACAGTCCGAAAAGCAGCATAATATGGTGACTTATCACAAACTGCCAAAACAGATATCCGCTTTGCGAGCGCGAAATATCGGGAAATATCACGGCGGGCAGCGGTCCTATCATCGTGAAATAATAGATCAACGAAAATAAGAAACGGCGGTTGTCAGTAAAGAGAATGTAGACCATAAAAAAGTTTGCGGCAAAGCAGATGTGCAGCGGCAGATCCTCGGAAAAGCACCACTCGCCTATTAAAATGCGCCCCAGGTAGTGTATTATCATATTTATGAGCAAAACCCACGCCATAGATCGGCGTATAACCCCGAAATGCCCGAACGAACGCAGTCTGCGGCGGAATATCACAATTGACGCACCCAACACCAAAAACACCGCTGTTATCAGAATATGCAGACTGCCGAACAGCAAAAGCCCGCTGTCAAAATCGACACTGCGGGCGAAAAAGTCACGCAGAAGCTCCATTTTATCACCCCACGGAGTATTATTTCCGTTAATTGTCCGTTATATTAGCTGACATTGAACGTCCGCTCACAGTAAAAAATCGGGCGTCGCGGTATTGATTCCGGCTATTGACAAGTCTTAAAGGGTATGGTATAATTAACCAAACACCGAAAATTACTGCCATTTGGGCGATCTGCGAAAACACTTAAAGAAAGGAAATAACGAAAATTATGAAGCAATATATTGTTGACGCGTTCACCGACGAGCTTTTCAAGGGAAATCCCGCAGCGGTGTGCGTTATGGACAATCGGATAAGCGATGAGCTTATGCAAAATATCGCCAAAGAGAACAACCTCTCCGAAACAGCGTTTGCCATAAAAGTGGGCGATCGCTATCGGCTGCGTTGGTTTACGCCCAAAAACGAAATAGATTTTTGCGGTCACGCTACGCTTGGCACATCATTTGTTATCGCTAATTATATCGAACCGGACCGTAAAACGATAAAGTTACAACACATTCGGGCGAGATGAGCGTCAAGGTGAAAAACGGCTTATTTGTTATGGATTTTCCGCGCTATAAGCTGATCCCCACAGAAGTCACGGACGAAATGGAAAAGGCTGTCGGAGTACGTCCCGCCTCAGCTTTTCTTGACAGAGACCTGCTGGTGCTGAACTCCGAGGAGGAGGTTTTCGGACTGAAGCCCGATCTTGCCGCGTTAAAGGAGCTTGACGGGATATGCATTGCCGTAACTGCCGCGGGTACTGAATACGACTGCGTTTCAAGAGTGTTCGCTCCAAAAATCGATATTCCCGAAAACCCCGTGACAGGCTCGACACACTGTATGATAGCCCCATATTGGGCGGAAATACTGAAAAAAGATACCATGGCGTCGGAACGAACGGGGATAATTCGCGCTGAGATATGCGGAGAACGCATTAAAATGTCCGGAAAAGCGGTTTTGTTTGGTGTTTCGGAAATTCTTTGATACGAAAATCCGGAGGTATAAGATGAATAAAAGAGAGGACAACAAAGAGCGCGCCGCCGCTCATTTCAAGAAAATGAACGAGCGTTACGGCGCGGATATAGAAAACTCGATAAAAAGCTCGGTGATATACGGCGGCAGCGGCAAAGCTCCGCAAAAAAGCGCGGAGATCACCGATACGGAAATGATCGTGCCGAACGTTGATTCCACGGAAGCCGTTATGCAATACCCTAACTCCGCGCTGCTGAACTTCGCGTCGTACAGACATGCGGGCGGCGGGTTCATCACGGGCGCTTGGGCGCAGGAGGAGGCTATCTGCCACGATTCGACGCTCTACAACGTACTGTGCCGCTTTCAGAGCTTCTATGCTGAAAACGAGAAAACGCTCAACCGCTCGCTGTACACTGATAGAGCAATATTCTCTCCGGGGATAATATTTGAACGTTCGGGGAAAAGCGCCGAATGCTCCGTAATAACCTGTGCCGCGCCCAACTTCGGAGCGGCAAGAGGGCGCGGCGTTACCGAACGCGAGAATGAAGCGGCGTTAAAGCAAAGAGTGGATTTCGTGGTAAGCATTGCCGTGGAACAGAACTGCGGCACTGTGATACTCGGCGCCTGGGGCTGCGGAGTATTCGGTCAGGATCCGAAACTTGTGGCAAGACTGTTCAAGGAGCGATTGATGGCAAGCCCGCTCAAACGCGCCGTATTTGCGATACCGGGACAGAACAATAATTATATGAGCTTCAAGGAGTTGTTTTTATGAAAATCCTGTTGGTAAATTGCAGTCCCGTAAAAAACGGCGCTACCGCCGAAGTAATCAAGACCGCAGCGGCGTTTTTAAGCAGCGGCGGCGAGGTAAAATGCATTTGCATCGATGATTACGATATCAAGTACTGCAAAGGCTGCCGAAGCTGCCATACGACTGCCGAGTGCGTTCAGCGTGACGATGTAACGGCGGTTCTCGAAGAATTTGACCGCGCGGAAATAATAGTCTGCGTTTCACCGTCCTATTGGGCGGATATCCCGGGGCAGTTCAAGGCGTTTATCGACCGCTGTACGCCGTGGTGCAACACTCACGAACCGTATGCAAAGCTCAAAAGCGAAAAGCGCGGATATACTATCGCATTGCGCACGGGACCGAGTATGCGTGAGTGCGGCAGGATAATCGAGAGCATAGAGCATTTCTACGGTCATCTTGAAATAGCGCCGTGCGGAAGTCTCGGACTATGCTCCATTGAATATAAGGAAGCGGTCGCCGCTCGAACGGACGAGATAAGAGAGTTCTGCGAGAAAATACTAAACCCGCAAGCGACGGAAAAGCAGCCGAAATTAAAATCAAAGCTGTTTTCGGAGCTTTCCGCCGCCGAAATTTACGAGATACTGAAAGCGCGCTCTAAGGTATTTCAATTTGAACAGAACATACACTATCTCGACGAGGACGACGTTGATTATAAAAGTCTGCACTGCTTTTTCGAGGAGGACGGACGCGTTACCGCGTATCTCCGCGCGTACCTTGACAGCGAAAACATAAGGTTTGGCAGAGTGTTGACGATAACACACGGCATCGGTCACGGAAAACGTCTTATGGAGCTTAGCATTACAGCTGCGCGAAATCATTTCGGCTCTCGCACGATAATAATGAACGCGCAAAATCACGCCGAAGGGTTTTACAGGAAGCTCGACTTTGTCACGACATCAGCCGAATTTCTCGAGGAGGGCATAGTTCACATTGAAATGGAGCTGGACGTTACGAAAGTAAATTAAATTAAAAAAGCACTTGACAAATCCGCAAAATGTGGTATAATGAAAATGTGAAAAGAATATCGGGGGAGCTGTAAAAGGCTGAGAGGAAGTTTGGCTTCGACCCCTAACCTGATTCGGATAATGCCGACGTAGGAAGTATGTTTGAAGCGCGGCTTCGCGCGTAAAAATCTAATGCTTACTGCGTCCGAAACGATCTTTCGGGCGTTTTCTTTTCTCAATTTTAAAAAAAGGAGAAAAAGCAATGGGAAACAAGAAAAGCATCTTCAATTGGAACAAGATCCGTATTTTGGTGGAGAGTGCAACAATGGTGGCACTCGCATTCGTGCTGAGTATGGTAAAGGTGTTCAAGCTGCCGTGGGGCGGCTCTATAACGCTTCTGTCTATGCTCCCGATCATTATTCTAAGCATACGAAACGGCGTGAAGAACGGTCTTATCTGCGCTTTTTTGTACTCACTTACGCAGTTCCTCGACGGCGTTATCGGCGACGGATTGTTCGCGTGGGGACTGTCGCCTCTTTATCTCGCGCTGTGCATTTTCCTCGACTACATCGGAGCGTTTACTGTGCTTGGTCTTGCAGGAATGTTCCGCAAAAGCGAGATGAAAGGGTGGATCGGCGGCACGGCTGCGGTGATCTCGATCCGCTATTTGCTGCACACATTAAGCGGCGCGGTGGTGTTCCATTCTGCTGGAAAGCTGTGGGAGGGACTGGAGATATCCAACCCGTGGCTGTACAGTGCGGTTTACAACGCGTGCTATATGCTCCCGGAGATGATTCTTACGACCATCGGCGCGGTACTGCTGTTCAAGACAGGCGCTGTAAAAATGATACTTAAAAAACAAGCGTCAACCACGTAAGTGAAGGGTATGATGAGAACCGACTCCGAAAAGCTGCGATAATTCCGGAAAACACAAGAAAATGCGCTCCGTTTTCGCGGAGCGCATTGTTGCTGTTATTTACACGTTAATGATGATAGAACTTGCATTTTCCGGGAATTTGAACGGCTCTTCGATGCCGTCCGCATTTACGAGAAGAAGAACGTCTGTGGTGGGTTTTATGGAAACACCCTTTCCGAAATCATATCTCTCTGCGGAGTTTTCCGAGAGCTTTACAGCTGCTCCCACTATACTGTCATCACCGCCGACATTTTCGGTAATACAAATTAAAATAACGCTGTGGTTTTCCTTGTCGGATATTGAGTACAGATCGATAAGCTGTATACCGGAATCGAACAGCACCTTATCATTGAACTTGATTTCCAGTATGCGATCCTTTATCGATATGTCATATGTGCCGAACACGGGCGCAATATCACTGAAATCCAAAGTATGATCCCAACCTAATAGCTGATAGGAATAGTTTCGCGCGAAAGTCGGCTTGAGGTCGGATTTGGAGAATTTGAATTTCTCAATCTTGTCGTTGGTGTAATACTCCAGCGTGCCGTTCTCACCTTCGTTGAGCCAGCAGCCCCCATCCTCATAATATTCGGCACAGCCCATCTCGCCGTTATCCATAAATCCGTAAACTCTGATGATGCCATTGCCCGCAAACAGACAGTTCATAGCTATCTCGCGTTTGCCGTCGCCGTCAATATCATACAGAAATACTCGACTGACATTTTCCGAAACGCTTTCGCTGCCCCAATTGAAACAGAACATCGGACATTCGGCGCTTATATCGACCATAAACGTAACACCCGGGAAATCCTCCATAGTGAACATCTGGTGAACGTAAAGCGGAACCTCCTCATAAGCTGTATCCGATCTCGTGACTTTCTCCAGAATATCAAGCGACAGCGGCTCGCGGGATATCTCCTTATCGTCTTGGTATCCGCTTGTCACCGCGTACAATATTCCGTCCTTCACATCAAGCGAAACAACCGCTTTCATAGCATCGGGTTTTTTGAAATAGAATTCATCGTTCGCGATGTCGTAAACCGTAATATAATAGCTGACAATTCCGCTTCCGATACTGCCCCAGCTGCAAATCTCGCGCTCGCCGTCCCCGTTAAGGTCGGTGAGGTAATATTCCATACCGGATATCACGGGGCGGATCATAGCGTCGGGAGTTGTTATATCGCTCATAACAATGTTATATTTTGTGATCTCGAATGTTTTGTCCGGGAACTCAGCCAACTTGAACTTCTTTTCTGCATCTATCTTTGTGACAGCGGTGGCGTTGTTTGAAAGTATCGGCGTCATCATATCAAGCGAGAGCTGTCCACTCGTTACAAGACGGTCGCTGCCGGGCTGTTCAGCATGAACTAACATCAGAGCCTCACCTTCTCTACCGAGATAATACTCATTATACCGATTACCCTGTAAGGTGTACCATTTAGCCTCCCCAAAATTCACCCCCGCAAAGTCCAAGACTTCGACACTTCTCACGCCGCCGTTGCGTACCGTTGCGCAAAGCTCTCGCCTGCCGTCGCCGTTCAGATCGCAGAGGTACAGGTCTTCGATAGAATCGCCGCTTATGATCGGCATATCAACCCCGTTCATTTCATAACCGTTCAGAAGAACGCTATTATGTGTTGCAGTAAACCCATATCTCGGGAATTCTTCCATTGTGAAATGGTTTTGTATTTTATTCTGAGGAATAGGTATCTTTTTAATATCCGTCACTTTGGATATTCTCGTCATCATATCCAAAGTGAGCGGCTCTCGTGAAAGCTCCGACGGAATAGTCGACGCATAACTCGGCTTCCATAAGGTTTTTACCGCCTTGAGCACACCGTCCTCCTCCGCAAGCGCGTACTCGAAATCCTTGCCGTCCGAAGGAAGCGTGTATAGCGTTCCGTCTTTGGATTCGTCGGAGAAATCATTGACCATAATGCCGTGTCCTTTATGCGCGTCATATACCGACGCGCAAAGCTCGCGCTTGCCGTCACCGTTGAGATCGGCAAGGTAAAGATCGTGAATGCCTATTTTATCATCAAAAAGACTGTTTTCAATAACAATGTCATATTCGATCGGTAAATTTAAAACGCTCGTAACGGCTTTATTTGATACCTTGAAGCTAAACGACGGGAACTCCTCCATTGTAAATCCGGATTCCGAGCCGTCGTCGGGAATGTCGATCTTCTTCACTTTTTGAGCACCCACTCCCAATTGGCTGAATGAAGCGTCGCCGCCGCTCGAGGTTTCGGAACGCGGACGCTCCTTAAAGTATTTCACACCAAATGTCGCCGCTGCACAAATCACCGTCAGACACGCCGCTATCGGCACTAGCGTCTTCCAAAGTGGCTTTTTCGGCGCGGGATATACTACGACCGGCTGATCGTCGTTAAAATTGATCGGACGGGCTTCCGCAATAAATTTATCGTCAATATCCGTTATGGCTTCAAAAATGTCGTCTGTTTTCATATATCGTAACCTCTCTTTCTCAAATGTGTGCGGAGCTTTTCCCGCAGCCGGTGAAGCGTTACCGAAACGCTTGTCACGCTTATACCCAGCTCCGACGCTATCTCCTTCACGCTGTCACAATACCAATAACGCCGAACGAAGATCACCCGCTTGTTTTCGGGGAGCTGCTCCAAAAACGCGTTTATTTCTTGTGAAAGCTCACGGCGGTCAAACTCGCTCTCGACGTTCTCCGAGCCTTTGATCGTTTCGGATAACTCCTCAAACACCGTCGCAGCTTCTCCCCTGCCACGCTTCTCCGTCCTCATACTTTTTCGCTTATTTATCGCGATATTGCGCACCAGCTTTCCAAGATACGTTGAAAGCATTTCGGGGGTCTTCGGCGGTATACTCTCCCACGCGCTCAAAAGCGCATCGTTCACGCACTCCTCCGCGTCCTCGTGCGAGTTTGTTATATTTTCCGCTATCTTCATCAGGTAGCTGTTATACTTTTCAGCCGCGGCTTTTACAGCCGTTTCGTCGCGGCTAAAAAACAAACGTACTATTTCGTTATCATTCATGGCGTTTTAACGGTCGCCTTAGCAAATATTCGTCAATATTGCTTTCGGAAGGATCGTTACGTATGTCACCTCGCTTTTGGAAGGATCAAAGCTTTGCCTTTCACTTATATACACAACTTTAAGATCGAAATCTTACAAAAAAATTTTTTTCGCATAATAATGCCGCGCTACAAATATTTATCCAAAATATTGTGCAAAATAACAATTGACTTATACAATATATTGTGATACAATAATAATACACCTCGAAATGAGGACAATAAAAAAACGGAGGGGAAAATATGATCGATATTAACGTCAGCGGCGGAAAACTGCCGCAGGAGGAAGTAAACTACTATATTGAGTGCGCACGCGCGAAGTATCCCGAAAAGCACCTTTGCGGCATTGACCTGGAGGTAGACGGCGATTTTGTGAACGCCAAATACCATTTTGCGGATGCACCGTTTCAGCGTATCAGACGTATCACTGGCTACCTGGTCGGAACGCTCGACCGTTTCAATAATGCAAAGCGCGCCGAGGAAAAATCGAGAGTAAAGCACGGCTTGCAATAATAAAGCCGTTTGAACGAAGATTTGTAATTCAATTCTATATCAAACAAAAAGCTCCGCAGAAAACTGCGGGGCTTTCTTCTCGTCCCGTGCGGCGATCGGGGGCGGCTTTTGACCATAACAAAACTCCGCAAGGAATTTCGCGGAGCCGGCTTTGATTTACTTGTCAACAACGACGTTCTTTCCTCTATCCTTTCCGATGTAGAGCCTTTTATCCGCCATCGAGATAAGCGATTCTATTCCCATACGCAACGAGGGCTGTTCCACGGCGTCATTTATCTCGTTTTCGGATATCGCACGTTGTATTTCCTCACTGTCGGCAAAACCGAACGTCATCGTAACGTGAACGTTCAAACCCTCATAGTTCAGCGAAAGGGACTCTATCCTACGGCGTATCTCCTCTAAACGTGCCAGCGCGTCGCCTCGCTCTCCCGTAAACACGACCACCATCTCCTCGCCGCCCCAACGGCAGGCGATCTCGTCCTCTTCAGTGCTTTCATTGATTATTTCCGCGACCGATTTCAGCACCAGATCTCCGCAGCCGTGTCCGTATGTATCATTTATCTTCTTAAAGCTGTCCAAATCACCCATTGCAATATTGTAATGCTTGCCGTCCCTGCTGATGGTGTCAAAATAATCCCAAAAGCTGCGGCGATTGGTAAGCCCGGTCAGCGCATCGTGCGTCGCGGTATATTGCAGCTTATCAGTCGATTGGCGCAATTTATCCATAAGACGCGTCATTTCCAAATAGAATATCAACGTAAATGTGTAAAGAACAGCCGCCGAAAAAAAGATATTCACAGTGCGGAGCACCATCTTCTCCTTGCGGCTGAGCACAGCGATATTCGTGGGGAGCGCACCGCCGAAAAACTCAGAAACAGCGACAGTCGCCGCCGTTACAATGAACGTAGTTGTTGTAAAAAACACAACCGCCTTTAAAAAAGCTGCCCTTTTACAGTAAAAAAACAGATAATAGACACAAATCGGCAAAGAAATCAGAGGATATATAATAAAAAAGACGTCAACTCCCAAAAAAACCGTACACAGGGTAGCATGAATAACTATCTCAAAGAACATAAGCGTCAGGAACAACATCATCTTTTTTGAATGATCATTCTTCAACAAAGAAACTATTCCGATGCTAAGATAAAAAACCACGCTCCCTATATTAAAATACATCAATGCTGACACTCTAAACTTCATAAATAGCAATAAGAATACCAAATGCATCAAGGCAGCCGAAAAAGCGAGAAGCCGTATCGTCATCTTGCTGGTCATCTCAAAGCCGTTTAAACTGAACTTTTTCATTTATCTACTCCAAGCTTGCCCGACGACAGAAAGACCTACGCCAAGCAACATTATATTTTCACTAAATTAGGAATATTATCTTGTAACGCACCATTAATTAAATTCTCAAAAAATTGCATAAAAATACCTATGCACACATTTTACCATACTTTTATGAAAAAATCAATCTCAAAAAAGCCAATAAAACCTTCATATCAAAGAATGCTTTTGTGCAAAATGCGAATAAAACGTTACATAAATTTACACAAAATGTGAAAAACAGATATTTTTTTGAATGAAAATGATAGTTTTATCAGCGTATGATGACCGGAATGCGATTCTCACACCTTCCCGAACCGCGAAAGATGCGTGCGAAAATATAGTACATTATATGCAAAAATTGTACGGTTTGTGAACAATGCAAGTTTATTTTACTATTGACAATTTAAGGCAAATGTGATATAATCTTATTATCGAGAAAACGATAAAAAATTACTGTTTTGGAGGTTCAATTATGAAGTATGTATGTCCTGTATGCGGTTACGTTTTTGTAGGTGAGGCGGCTCCCGATAAGTGCCCGCTGTGCGGAGTTCCCGGTGACAAGTTCCTGGCGGAGCCCGAGGACGACGGCAAGCTGGTTTTTGCGTGTGAGCACGAGATCGGCATTACAAACGGAGTTCCCGAGGAGATCATTGAAGGTCTGCGCGCTAACTTCGCGGGCGAATGCACCGAGGTAGGTATGTATCTTGCAATGGCAAGAGTTGCCCACAGAGAAGGCTATCCTGAAATCGGTTTATACTGGGAGAAGGCTGCATGGGAAGAAGCAGAGCATNNATGTATCTTGCAATGGCAAGAGCCGCTCATAGAGAGGGCTACCCCGAGGTTGGAATGTACTACGAAAAGGCTGCCTGGGAGGAAGCAGAGCACGCTGCGAAATTCGCGGAGATGCTGGGCGAAGTGGTTTCCTCATCCACAAAGGAGAACCTTACCAAGCGCGTTAACGCGGAGCACGGCGCTACTCAAGGCAAGCTCGATCTTGCTAAGAAGGCGAAGGAGAACAACCTTGACGCTATCCACGACACCGTTCACGAAATGGCGAAGGACGAGGCTCGTCACGGTAAGGCGTTTGAGGGTCTGCTGAACAGATACTTCAAGTGATAATATTCGGATAAGCAACATCCCCTCCAAAAGGCTAGCT
>DILZ01000109.1:0-5304 GCA_002425305.1 Ruminococcaceae bacterium UBA5579 | reverse complement strand
GAAACTCCCCGCGGGAAGCGGGGAGCTTACGTTTGAATTAACCCTTAACTGCACCGAGTGCAATTCCCTTAACAATAAACTTGGAAAGGATGAGGTAAATGATGATAACGGGTAAAACAGACATTCCAATTGCAAGATATTGAACACCGTAATCGATGTTTTTATCGTTAGCAACTACGGATTGTATCATCATTGACATCGTTCTCTGTTCAAGCTTGTTGGACAGGAGGATGATCGAAGGTGTGTAGTAGTTGTTCCAGTTACCGACAAACATAAATATTGCCTGAACTGCAAACGCGGGCTTCAAAATCGGGAGAGCGATCTGAACAAAGGTCCTAACTTCGCCGCTTCCGTCAATTCTTGCCGCCTCAACGATATCAAGCGGGAAGCTTGATCTCATATACTGCAGCATAAAGAATACAGTAGACGGTGATGCAATAGCCGGAAGAATAAGCGGTAAGTAGTTGTCGACCCAGCCTATCTTGATCATAAAGTCCAGGAAACCTGCGGAAACGACCTGCGTGGGGATCATCAAAACCGCCAGAATAAACGTTGTCGCAAAATTTCTGAGCTTAAAGTGGTACACTGTCAAGCCGTATGCGGTAAGTCCCGAAAAGAGAACAGCGACACCCGTAGCTGCAAGCGAGATGAAAAGACTGTTACGATAGCCTAACCATACGTTGTAAACCGCAGAAAACGGACCTTTATCCGGATCTGTCAGCTTTGCCCAGTTATCCGAAAGAGCATTGCCGGGGACAATTGAAAAACCATTAGCTATAATAGAGGCGGACGATCTTGTACCGTTCATCAAAATTATGATTATAGGAAGCAAGCATATCACCGAGAGCAAAACGCACACGATAAACCTAATTATAGAATGCGTCATTATCATCCTTTTATAGGCAGATGAAGATTGATTATATGAATCAGCCATGTGTTTTCCCCTCCTTACTTTTTACGCTGCTTCTTGGGCGCAGTCGCATCGGTGTTGAACCGCATTACGATCATACCCAGCAAAACCGTAACTATAAACAGCAATATAGAAGCTGCCGCCGAGAAACCGAAATTATTAAACTTGTGGAAGTGCTTATAGATATAAGTCGCAACCGTATTAAGATAGTCATTAGGGTCATTACCCGTATGCATCAGATACGGAATATCAAACATCTGCAAGCCGCCTATAAGCGACGTTACTACCACATAAAGGAAAATCGGCTTCAGAATAGGCATTGTAATTCTGAAAAACGTGCTGGAACCGCTTGAACCGTCGATAGCCGCCGCCTCATAGATAGACGGATCGATACCGAAAATACCGGACAATAACAACAGCATAGTATTACCAAACCATAGCCACGCCTGAATAAACATTACAATAACCCGTACCATCCACTTATTACTCATAAATGGAATAGGGTCTTTTATCCAACCGTTATTAATTGCCAAGGAGTTTATAACGCCATACTTAGTATTGCTGAAAATCATTAAAAACATAGCCGCAACAGACGCCGCCATTATAATATTAGGCAGATACATTACGACCTTGAAAAAGCCGGTGCCCTTAATCTTGATCCTCACATCGGAGAACCAAACTGCCAAAAGCAACGACAGAACTATCTGAATAATAAAGTTACCTGCCCAAAGGATAACCGTGGTGCCAAAGCCATCGAAAAAGGCATCATGATGAACCTTACCGGTTGCAAATCGACCGCCGGATTTGTCACCAAAAAGCAACCACGAATAGTTTTGAAAACCTACCCATTCATTCACTTTACTACCATTGCCCTTAAAGCTGAGCAAAACGGTATTGATAAACGGCCAGATCATAAAGAAGCCGTAAACAAGGAAGAATGGCAAAATGAACATGTAACCGTATTTCGCGTAGCTTACAAGCTTATGAGACTTAGTGCCACCACCTGCCATAAGATCACCTCTCCCATTTGTTTGATTTTAAGTAAAAAACCCAACGCACAAAGCAATCAGATTAAAAAATAGAGCTTGTTCGTACAGCCTTACGGCCATACGAACATGCTCAAAATACACGCATCTCCTAAATAGCATTAAGAAACGGTATATGCCAAATCAAAAACTAAGTTCTTGCGCTTAAATTAGTCCTTAACCTTAAGGTCGGGATATGCTTCAGCGATCTTCGACTTAGCCTTAGCGATAGCATCATCCTTGGAAGAGATCTCGCCCTTGCAGAACTCAGTAACAGCGGCGTTGAAAGCATCGTTGATGTCGGAGTCAAATTTGGTGATAGTACCACCCATATTTACCTTATCAGCTTCGCTTGCAAGAATCTTGAACTGATCCTGACCGCCAATAAGAACAGGGTTCTTGAAGGTTACTTCCTTCATTATATTCTTGTTGTTCATGAAGTCGCCGTTCTTCTGACCGTACTCCTTCATATTGTCTGCGTTCTGAGTAAAGAACTTGATGAACTCAGCAGCAGTCTTCTTGGTGTTGATCTTCTTGGAAGCACAGATATATGTGCCGCCCCAATACCAGCTCTGAGGACCTGCGCAAGCAGAAAGCTTATCTGTAGCAGCGGAATCGTTAATTACATACTCTTTCTTTGTCTGACCGGGATTATCGGGGTCTTCAACATCTTGCCAAGTACCGCCGGCAGCAAAGTTGAATACCATAGAACCAGGGTTGCCCTTAAGACCCCAGGTAGGAACGAACTCACCTAAAGAAGATTCATCGGCCACAGTAGCCCACCACTCACCGGACCAAGCGCCGATGTTGATGTCAACCCAACCGTTGTCAGTATACTTCTTAGCCATATCTGCGAACTTGTCTGCCTCACCGGTCAGTACGAACTCGTCGCCGTTTACCCACTTAGCGGTCTTATCGCACTGCTTAACCTGCCAGAGACCAGCCTCAGTAGCTACCATCTTAACCGCGCCGTTTGTCTTCTCCTTGAGTTTAGCAGCGGTTGCCTCGAAAGTAGCCCAATCCTTTACCAACTCCTGCATCTGCTCGGGAGTCTCAACACGGAGGTGCTCCTTAGCCAGCTTTGCGTTGTAAACGAACAGACCGGGTGTTGCCTGCCAAGTAGGAGCCATAAACTCGCCCTTCTCGTTAGTACCAACTTCGAGAGTATACGGATATGCATCCGGATACTGAGACTTGGTAATGCCAAGCTCGGACATAGGAATAACTAAGTCTTCGTCGTTCTCATACAGCTGAGCCCAACCAGCATCGCAGAAAAGAAGGTCTGCGTCGCCGTTGCCCTTGAGGTATTCCTTATACTTAGTCTTTGCGTCTCCGCCTGAGTCACCCTGCTTAACCCACTTGATCTTGCTCTTGTCGGTGCCGGTCTTATCGCAGAACATATTGATGAGCAGGTCCATATCCTCGTTGTTGCTCCAAGAAAGGATGCTCAACGTCTCGTCCTCATCAACCAGATCACCAGCAGGTACGCTTTCATCGCCGCTGTTGGTAGGTGCGGGTGTGCTGCTGTCGCCGGTGTTGGATGCTGCGGGTGTAGATGCCCCTGAATTGCTGCCGGACGAGGTTCCACTGTCCTTACAGCCTGCCAAAGACAAAACAGCCGTTGCAGCAACTACGGCTGCTAAAACTCTTTTCTTCATAGGTAATTCCTCCCTAAAAAAAATTGTGTTAGTTCGCAAGTCTCCCCCAACGGGAGCTTTAGAACTGTTAAATGTAGTTTGTCGAGATGATACTACTTTTATGTAATACCGCTTCTCGATTTCATTGTTATTTTAACACAATTTTTCAAAGTTTGCAAGTGTTTTTTTCAAATTTTTTTCATTTTTAGTTGTGATAACGTTTACAAACCCTCTGCCTTGTTTATTTTGACGGATTTGTAACTTAATTACTTAATTAATTCTCACGGCTCGTTTGCTTGTTTTTTCGCTTTATAATGCGGTATTTTGCCAATTGTTTATTTTACCCCGTTTTTTAAGCTGAAATCCTCGTAAAATGTAACAATTTTGTAACTTTTCTTTGTGCAAAACGCCAAATTTGACGTGATATTTTTGTAAGCGTCCGCATACATCGCATTACAATAAGAAATTCCCGCTCTCGGGGAGCGGGAATGTATTTTGCGATCATACGGGGTGTATTTTATTCACCTTGTCCGCGTGAACGGCGTCAACGCCGACTTTTCTGTCGCGCTGCTTCTCAAAGAATCCGGGCGCAACCTTCGGGAACATAGCATAGGTAAGTATATCCTCGACTGTCGGGTCGTCGGNNGCCGCTTCCTCTTTCATCTTCTCAAACTCGGGCTTAAGCTGATCTGCGGGACGGCAGGTTATCGGCTCTTCAGCGCCGATGATCTTCTTCTGGAACTCGGGGTCGATCTCAACGGGCGTTTTGCCGTACTCGCCCTTTACCATACCCTTGAACTCCTTTGTGACCGTCTTGTAGCGTTCGCCCATTATAATATTGAAGACAGCCTGTGTGCCAACGATCTGCGAGGTCGGGGTAACAAGTGGCGGGAAGNNCTGTCCTTGCGCACTCTCGGTACTTCGGCAAGCACATCGTCGAGCTGATCTGCCTTGCCCGCTTGCTTAAGCTGAGAAAGCAGGTTCGACAACATTCCGCCCGGAACCTGATACAAAAGCGCCTTGGTGTTGGTCGCGAGCATTGACGGATCGAGCAGACCGCTGTCGATATACTTCTTGCGCAGACCCATAAAGTACTCGCGAACCTCGCCGAGTGCCGCAAGATCTATGCCCGTGTCGTATTCCGTACCCATAAACGTTGCAACGATCGATTCCGTAGGCGCGTGGGACGTTCCAAGCGCAAGCGGCGACATAGCCGTATCAACTGCGTCAACGCCCGCCTCGACCGCCTTGATGATGCACATTGAAGCAAGTCCCGAAGTGTAATGCGTGTGAAGCTGAACAGGCACTTTAACAGCCGCTTTAAGCTCTTTAACAAGGCTCTCAGCCTCGTAGGGAGTAAGCAGCGCCGCCATATCCTTAATGCAGATGGAATCCGCGCCAGCGCTCTCTATCTGCTTTGCGTAGTTTACATAGTATTCGTGAGTGAAAACCTCTCCCGTCGTGTAGGAGATCGCCACCTGAGCGTGTCCCTGCTCCTTTTTCGCCGCCTTGATAGCGGTCTCGAGGTTGCGGATATCGTTCAGCGCGTCGAATATTCTTATAATGTCGATACCGTTCGCTATCGACTTCTGCACGAAATACTCCACAAGGTCGTCCGCGTAATGACGGTAACCCAGCATATTCTGTCCTCTGAACAGCATCTGAAGCTTAGTGTTGGGCATTTCCCGGCGGATCAGCCGCAGACGCTCCCACGGATCCTCGTCCAAAAAGC
>DILZ01000041.1:21309-22550 GCA_002425305.1 Ruminococcaceae bacterium UBA5579 | reverse complement strand
TCAGCAGGGTTATCCTCAACAGTACCCGCAGCAGAATCAGAACAATAACAACACGGGCGTGTGAGCCGTATTCGACAGATGAAAGGAATGAAGGTTTATGAGTGAAACAATTGTAAAAAGGCTGCGCTCCGGGATGACGGGTATGACGGTTTTGTCCGCGATCGTCGCGTTGCTTGGTGCCATCGCAATCTTTGTGGTAACCGGGATACTGGAAAATGAGAGCTATATGTCAAGTGACGAAGCGATGGCGGCAAGTATCGTGCTGATAGTTGCGTGGGATCTTTTGAGAATGGGCGGCTTTGGAATGTTCGTGTGCGCGTTTATCTCGGTGATCTTCGAGCTGTTCGGCAAAGCGAGCAGCAAGATGTACTCGTTTATTATGCTCTTCGGCTCTATATTCGGGCTGATAAGCGGCTTTATGCTGTCTGTTGAGTCCATTTTGAAAATGTCCCAAAGTTATGACCTCGATGATTTCGGTCAGAGTTTTTTCATCTTACCGTGCATTTTCGGCATCGTTTCGGCGGTTATTGTTTTCGTCGGCTTGGGAATGAGAAACTATCAGCCCGCTCCTTTGGCTTATCCCCCGCAGGGCTATCCGCAGTACCCGCAGCAGAGCGTTCCCGCGCAGCCGTTTGATCCGAACAGGCCCGGCAACGGTCAGTAAGTTAAAAATATTTCGCAGATAGGCGCGGTATAAAATTCTCCCTGCCACAGGCGCGGAGAAACGCATAAAGCAAGGTTATAATTTCTGCAAAAACAGTTAATCAGTATTACTGTATTGACGGTGTTAAATAATATTCAAAGCGTCCGGTGAGATAACTCGCCGGACGCTCGTTGTATTATATTATAATATAGGTATATTCCGAAATTATCAAAAAGTAGAAAACATTGTGATTATAAAATTGGCAAGCGCGGTCTGCTGCTCGTTAGAGAGTTTTTGGGCGGCGCTTGTTAAAAAAGGATTAAGCTCATTTTTTTCGTTGAAAAACTCGCCGAGTGTCACACCGAGCGCATCGCAAAAGTAAGAAAGCGTATCTACGGTGGGGCATCTTGTGTTCATTTCTATCTCCCTTAAATGACTTTGCGACACGCCCGCAAGATTTGCTAATTTGTTTGTGGTTATACCCCTCATATTGCGGAGCTCAATTAGTCTTTGTGCAACATTCATAAAAACACCTCCTATTTTTCATAAATATTATAACACTTTTTCTGATAAAAAACTACATTTATATACTTGACAA
>DILZ01000041.1:17987-21201 GCA_002425305.1 Ruminococcaceae bacterium UBA5579 | reverse complement strand
TACGTACTCGCAGGCGGCACTTTTGCTGCTGTTGCTTTTGCCGATCCGGCTTCGGTTACCCCCGGCGGAAGCGACCCGGTTACTCCGAGCGGAGAAGTAACCGAAGCTAAGGTAGGCGACGGTACCGCAACGATCTCGTACACAAATGCAGATATCTTTGACGGCGAAAAAACCAAGCTGACTGACGACAAGAAGACATTTGAGATTATGCCCGATCAGANNGCAGAGAACACCAAGTCCGATGTTACAATAGTAGTTACTTCCGACACATTGAAGGCTATAACTACTTTGAAGGACAATGACGTTTCGGATGTTAAGGGAGCGAAGCTCGTTGAAGCTAAGAACGGTAAAGTAACTCTGAAGATCGAGGGCTACGACCTGAAGGCTGAGGCAGGCAAAAAGACCGCGGTTTCTTTCAAGGTTACAAAGGATGACAAATCTACGGCTGATTACAGCTTCACGATCGATAACAAGGGTCAGTTCACCGAGCCTACGGTTAAGGTTAAGGCAGGTACTTATGTAACCGATGTAACCTTCAAGAATGATGTTGTTACGGTTATTTACGATTCCGCAAAGGTTGGCGAAAAGACGACCAATCTCGGTGACGTATCTTTCACGCTTACCGGCACGGGAAAAATTAACGGTACGACGGTTGAGATCGACAAGGAGTTCAAATACAAGGACGCTCCTCCCACCAATTCGCACGGCTATAAATCGGGCGTAGTGCTGCTGTATGGCGGCTGCTCCGATCCCAAGACCATAAACGGTAATGACACTTGGTTTGAAAAGACGATCGCTATCCGTTATCTTTCCGATAAGGAAGCAGCAAATCTTCCCGATGATGATGATCCTACCGAGAGCAACAACAGCGGCACTACCAGCGACGACAACAGCACAAGCAAGCCTGCTGTTACCACTAAGGACATTGAGTTCACCGTAAACAAGGAACTTGAGGGCGAAGAAGCTAACAAGGCTGTGTTCGGTGATTCCGGCAAGGTTTGGAAGGACGTTACTTCCGTAACCTTCAAGTCCGATGTTCCTTTCGCGTTCGGCTTCAAGGTAAAGAAGGGTGCTGTTAAGGACGACGCTGAGGCTGAGTGGATTCAGAAGGGCGTAGATGAGCTTAACAAGGAAGACCTCCCCGACGAGGCGTATGCGACCGAGTGGACTCTCTCCGCTGAAGAGATCGCAGCTATGCTCGAGGCTAACGCTGACGGCTACATTAAGCTCACGACCAAGGACGGCGCGGAGGCTACCATCACCGCTACAATGACTGTTGCGGCTGCTCCCAACGAGGGAAGCAGTAATCCGGAAACCGGTATTGCTCTTGCGATAGCTCCGGCTGCGCTTGCTACCGCATTCGTGACCGTTGCGGCTGTAATGTCTAAGAAGAAAAAGGGTTAATTAAAGCCTTTGTCACTGCCTGCGTTAATGCGGGACGGTTTAGTGAGTAAGTCACATGTCAAGCAAGTACTGCGGCTGGGCGGGTGATTTTTCCTCAATATATGTTTTTTTGGGAAACGTCCCGGGCGAAAGCTCGGGACGTTTTCCGCGTAAAAAAATAATTTGACATTCGGCGAAAAGTGTGATATAATATAAACAGTGTATTGGAGCGTGTTTGTATCAGCGCTTCGGTCTTAATTTGCCGTTACCGGCTTACAGGAGGTTAAACATATGGCTGATAAACCTTTAAATCCGTTTGACGAGGCGGAGGAAATCGCCAAGAAATCAATGGTGCTGTTCTTCCTCATCGACTGTTCGGGAAGTATGAACGGCGCGAAAATAGGCACGATAAATTCCGTAATGGAGGAGCTTATCCCCGAGATACGCGGCATTGGCGGCGCGGACGCGGATATCAAGATAGCCGTGCTGAAATTTTCGGGCGGAAGCTCGTGGATGTACGATGAGCCTGTTTCCGTCGGCGATTTCGAGTNNGGCAGCCAATTGAGGCGGAAAACGTCACCGACCTTGGCAGCGCGTTCACCGAGCTTGCGGGAAAGCTGTCGCGCAACTCATTTATGAGCTCGCCCAGTTTGTCCTTTGCTCCCGTTATGATACTTATGTCGGACGGCTATCCCACCGACAACTTTGAAAAGGGCCTTGATGAGCTTCGCAAGAACAGGTGGTATTCCGCAGGTATAAAGGCGGCTGTCGCTATCGGAGAGGACGCCGATTTCGATATCCTTTCGAGATTCACCGGCAGTCCCGACAGCGTCGTTACCGCTCACAACGGAGAAGCGCTTGCAAAGCTCGTGAAATTTGTCGCGGTGACAAGCTCGCAGATAGGCAGCCGTTCTATGCGTCTTGCAGAGACCGAGGAGGACTTCAAGACCAAGCAGGATAATGCCGCAGAGCAGATCCGCGAGTTCGCCGAATCCGCCGAGATCACCGATGATATCGACGAGGGTTGGTAAATAGTTGTTAGTTTGATAGCTGCTGGTTGTTAGTTAAATAGTCGTTAGCTATCGGCTTTTGGGGTGATTTGATGTTTAAAGGTCACGCATTGTCGGTGCGGGGAGCTTCTCACGAGGAGGACGGCTCTGTCTGCCAGGACAGCGCGCGTTTTTACATAACCGAGGATTTCGCTGTTGCCGCNNTCGGACGGTCACGGCAGCGAGAAGCATTTCCGTTCCGCTTCGGGCAGCGAGATGGCAACGCGCGTTGCGATACGATCTATCTGCGATTTTAAGGAGCGCAACGGCAGCTTCACCGAGATGTTCCGCCGCGGCGAACATAACGCCGCACGCCGTATCGCCGCGAATATGATATGCGGCTGGAACAGCGAGATAGCGGCGCATATCCGATTGCTTCCGCTTACCGGTCACGAACGGGAGATCGTCGAAAAGCACGGCGGCATCGCCAACGAGGTGATGTACGGCGCGACGCTTATCGTTGCGTGTGTTTTCGACGGAGGATGCTTCGGTCTGCAAATAGGTGACGGCGACTTCTGCGCGCTGTCGGACAGCGGGATGATATTCCCTATGCCCGAGGACACGAAGTTGGTCGGCAACCTCACAACATCGCTATGCGACAGCGACGCGATATCAAATTTTCGCTATTTTTTCACCGAACAGCGGTTTTCGGGCGTTATGCTTTCCAGCGACGGTCTGATAAACTCGTTTTTGAACACAGACGATTATCTGAAGTTCGGACAGCGGGTGCTCTCCTCGGTGGAAAGCGGCTCGACGCGCCCTCTCGAGGAGCATTTGAAATC
>DILZ01000041.1:15870-17943 GCA_002425305.1 Ruminococcaceae bacterium UBA5579 | reverse complement strand
CATCGCTGTCTGCTTTGAATCCCTGCATTTAAATGAAAGGCTTGAAAAGCAAAAGCTGAACGACCTGTTCACGGAGCGCGGCTCGATCGACGTCAACAACGAGGAGGAAAGGACCGAGCTTCTGAATAGGATAATCGGCGAGCTTGTTATGAATACGAGCTTTGTTTCGCCCGTAACCATCGAGGATACGGAAAACGGCGATCGAAACATTACGTTTCAGCTTATCCGCAGCCCCGAGGGCGAAAAGTATATTCCTGTGTTCACATCGTCGGAGGATCTCGAGCTTTGGCCGGAGCTGGATTCAAAGCAGACAGCGATGTTCACCTTTGACGATTACGCCGGCTTGCTTACCGTAAACGGAGATTGCGCGGGATTTGTTGTCAATCCGTTTTCGGATAATTTCAAGGTGGAAAAGCCGCTTGTTATGCAGTGGCTTGAAAACAAGCAGATGCTTGTGAACGGTCACGCGAACCACCTGATAACAAAGGATACGGAGTACGAATTCTACGCGCCCGAGCCTTATCCGCATGAGCTTTCGGAAAATCTCACCGCAGCGGCAAAGGAGCGCCCCGAGGTGGAGCGTGTTTGGCTGCGCGGCATAAAGCTCGAGGGCAGAGATGCGTATCTTGCCGTTGTGGAGCATACCGGAGATAAAAACGAGGTGATCCCCGCGCTTGGAGAACGCACAAAAGCATTCCTGAACGGTATGCCCATTCATTTTGTAGAGTATGTCCCCGGCTTTGCCGATGAGGCTGTCGAGAACGTTGTGCCTATCTATTCCAAGGAAAAATAACCCGCGAAAATGATGAAAAAAATAGGTGGAAACGAGCGCGTTTTGTGAATAGTGCATAAAAAAGTTTAGGATTTTTTTCACTTTATTTGCTTTATTTTTGTGGACTTTTTTTGGATAATGTGCTATAATGTGTATTAGAGAAATATTTTTCGGATAGGAGGCAAATATTATGGCTAAGAAAAAGCTGTTTGGCAATAACATCAACCCGTCCTGCAAGTATTGTGCGCTCGGTAAGGCGGGTGAGGGCGATAAGATCCACTGCGATAAGTTTGGCGAGGTCAAGGCGTACGATTCCTGTAAGAAATTCGTATACAACCCTCTCAAGCGTATCCCTAAGAAGGAGCTTTCGCTTGCTAATTCCGCAGTAAACGATATTGATTTTTGATTTAAGAGAGCCCGCTTTTCGGCGGGCTTTTGTTTTGGGTGAGCTATGAAGGACTTTGAAGAACTGTACGCGCTTGAAACGGAGTGCTTCGGCGGCTCGTGGACGCGCGAAATGCTGCTCGCGGAGCTTGAAAACCCGCTTACGGTGTTGGTTTGCAAGCGCGTTGATGGAATTGTCGCGGCGTTTGCGTTTGGACGCGTTGCCGTTGATGAGGCGGAGCTGTTCCAAATCGGCACACGCCCCGAGCTGCGAGGTCGGGGGATAGCGAAATCGCTTTTGGAGCGGCTTCACGATAAAATGCGGAAAAAGGGCGCGGCGGTGTGCTTTCTTGAGGTGAGAAGCCGCAACGCCGCCGCGATCGCGCTCTACGAAAAGTCCGGTTATGAGCGGATATCGGTGCGGAGCGGATATTATCCCGACGACGACGCTGTTGTGATGAGGAAAGTGCTATGACCTACGAGGAGTTTAAGGTGCGGCTAGGGGAGTACTCCGCGCTGTTCGGTAATGGCTTGAAAAAGCAGGCGAACAAGGCACTGTTCGCGTTTGCGGAGGACTTCAAAAGGAACGTTCCTCAGGAGCAGGCGGACGAGCTGCTGTTTCGCTTCTGCCGCGAGTTCTATGACGAGGGTGGATTTCCCGAGCTTCGTGAGCACGGCTGCATACGCTTGCCGTATCAGCTTATGGGGCTGCTCCACGAGTATCTGAGTCGCGAGTGCGCTGCGGATAAAATGCCGCAAATGCGTTGGGCGTATCAGCTTGGAGGGCGGTACTATAATCCATTCGACCCGAAGCTGGAGCAAGACCCATACGATATTCTGGAACGTGCTTACTTGCACCCCGACTGCGACCAAAAAACGGTGGAGCTGTACTTTGAGAGCCAGCTCGACGAGCCTCC
>DILZ01000041.1:10827-15837 GCA_002425305.1 Ruminococcaceae bacterium UBA5579 | reverse complement strand
GTCAAGATGTGAAAACCGCCGAGAGGATACTCGCGGAGCATATCTTGCCGCCCGCTTTCGCCGAGGAGCTGGAGTATTACAAGACGCTATACCGCGTATACTTTGAGTGGGAGGACGGCGGCAGAAAAGGCGATTTTGACGAGCTTTGCAGGGCGGCGGGAATAAGTTTCACCGCGCCGAAAGCGTTTTACTACACAAAGTGATTTTTACTATGTATCATAGAAAAATTCGGTGCCGAGCGTTTTTTGTCCGGCACCGAAATATTTTATACCGAACACGCCCTATGTTCGGCGGATCGTTTTAATATCAACAAGTTTTAGGATCACGAATACTATCAACACCCAGATTCCGGCGCGAAAACCCACGATATATTCACAAAGATAAATCGTTTCCGCGATGATCAACACGGCTTGAACGGCAATTATTACAGACGTTCTGAGCGGATTTTTCTTTTGCACCGCAGCCTCGTCTTCGTGTTTTAACACCCAAAAGAAATCTATGAGGCGAACAACGACACCGATCAACAAAATCACAGTGAGCGCCAGCGCATGCAGCGCGATCACAATATATCCCAGACTGCCCGAATTTTGCGGAAGGCTGTAACTCCATATCCACATTGCCGCGATAGCCGTAACACGAATGATCGCTCCTACCAAAGCGCAAATGTTTTTCATATCGCACACTCCCTTGTCCTTTACTCACTATTATAACAAATTCTCCGGGCTATATCAAGGGGTGTTTCACGCACCGAGGACGTTTTACTGCACGAAATAACGGCGCGTCACTCTTTTAACGAATCAAGAAATCTCACAAGGCAAAGATATGTTCCCCAGGACAACCCTATGCAAATTGCCAATACAGGCAGCACAAAGCCAAATTTGAGTGGGCTGCAAAACCATATCCCCACTCCGGCGAGTATCGCAGTTTGAATGACAGCACCGACAAGCGCTTTGAAGTTTTTCTTTACGGGAAGCTCTTCCGGCACATACAACGCCGGCATATCCGGCTCGTCGGGCGGTTCTACTTCCTTTAAATGATCGTCCCATTTCAATGACCTAAAGAAATCCTCAAAGCGAATAATCGTTCCGATAAATAATACTATGTTAATGATTATCATTGGCAGTACGAATACGACCAGTCCGAACCTCCCATTGTCAAACCATAATCCTCCTCCGATCATTATCGCAATTCTGATGACTGCGCCCGCAAGGGATTTATAGTCTTTCATAGCCATACCCCCCTTTTTTAAACTCCGATCTCTACCCTCTATTATATCCTATTCGCCAAAATATGTCAAGGTGTGTATTTCGCGTTGAAACGGATAAGCATTTACAAAAACGTCTTGCATTTTCCGAAAAAATATGGTATAATGTAAACTGTATTATAAGGGGCAAGGCTCTTTATGTTGAAAATCATTTCAAGGAGGACACTTCCGATGGCAGATATTCAGAAAATGTACGATCTTTGGCTTGAAAAAGCGACCGCAGACCCCGACCTCAAGGCGGAGCTTCAAAGCGTCGCGAACGACGAGGAGGGCAAAAACGACCGCTTCTACCGCGACCTCGAGTTCGGTACGGCGGGCTTGCGCGGAGTTATCGGCGCGGGCACTAACCGTATGAACGTTTACACGGTAAAAAAGGCGACCCAAGGTCTTGCGGAGTATATCCTCGAAAACGGAGTGGCAAAGAGCGTTGCAATAGCGTATGACAGCCGCATAAAGTCCACTTACTTTGCGGAGAGCGCAGCGGAGGTGCTTGCGGCGAACGGTATCAAGGTGTACATTTATAAGGAGCTTATGCCCACTCCCATGCTGTCTTGGGCGGTTCGCCGTTTGAAATGCGGCGCGGGTATAGTCGTTACGGCTTCGCATAATCCCGCGAAGTATAACGGCTACAAGGTTTACGGCTCGGACGGTTGTCAGATGACCTCCGAGGCGGCGGACATCGTGCTGTCCAAGATAAACAATATTGACATCTTCAGCGGCGTAAAGTCGACTGATTTTAAAACGGCAGTCGCGGACGGTGCTGTTTCCTATATCGAGGACAGCGTTATCGATGAATATCTCGCTAAGGTCAAGGAACAGGGTCTGCACACCGACCTCGTTGCTTCTTCGGGCTTGAAGGTGGTTTACACACCGTTGAACGGCACGGGAAACAAGCCCGTTCGCCGCATACTTAAGGAGATAGGCGTGGAGAATGTCACCGTAGTTCCCGAACAGGAGAACCCCGACGGCAACTTCCCGACCTGTCCGTTCCCGAATCCCGAGATAAGAGAGGCTCTGCAGAAGGGTCTTGACCTCTGCGCGAGCGTAAAACCCGACCTTCTTCTCGCAACTGACCCCGACTGCGACCGCGTAGGTATCGCAGTGCCCGACGGCGACCACTACGAGCTGTTCACGGGCAATGAAACGGGTGCGCTGCTGCTCGAATACGTTTGCAAGGAGCGCATTGCTCTCGGCAGAATGCCCGAAAAGCCCGTTGCGGTAAAGACTATCGTGACCTCCGATATCACAAAGGCGATCTGCGCGAAGTACGGCGTGGAGCTGCGCGAGGTGCTTACGGGATTCAAGTACATCGGCGAGCAGGTTGGTCTGCTTGAAAAGGACGGCGAGGAGAACCGCTACATCTTCGGCTTTGAGGAGAGCTACGGCTATCTTGCGGGCGGCTATGTCCGCGACAAGGACGCTGTCGTGGCTTCAATGCTGATCTGTGAAATGGCGGCGTACTACCGCACTCAGGGCGTAACTCTCATCGAGGCGCGCAAGAAGCTGTACGACGAATACGGCGTTTACCTCAACAAGCTGAATAACTTCGAGTGCGAAGGCGCGTCGGGTATGGAGCGTATGAAGGAGATAATGGCGGGGCTTCGCGCGAACGCTCCCAAGACTATCGGCGGCTTGGACGTTCTTGCCGTTACCGACTACACTACAAGCAAGAAAACAGCGGCGGACGGCTCTGTGAGCGAGGTCACGCTCCCCAAGAGCGACGTTATCACCTATAATCTCGCGGACGACGCTTCCGTTATCATCAGACCCTCCGGCACAGAGCCGAAGATCAAGGTATACTACACCACAAAGGGCGCGACCAAGGATGACGCGGATGCTGTATACGAAAAGCTGTCGGCAGATTTCACAAAGATACTCGGCTTTTGAGCAACAAAATTAACAAATTGTTACAAAATTAAAAAACCACTTGATTTTCCTTGAGAGATGTGGTATAATTCAATAGTATGATTTTGCAACTACGGATTGAGGTGACTATAAATGAAAGACGGTATTCATCCCGCATATGAGGCGACTACCATTAAATGCGCTTGCGGAAACGTTATTGAAACGCGTTCGACTAAGAAGGATATAAAGGTCGAGATCTGCTCCAAGTGCCACCCGTTCTACACCGGCAAGCAGAAGCTGGTTGACAGCGGCGGACGTGTTGACAGATTTAAGAAGCGCTATAATATGGGTAAGTAAGGCGCTTTCGGTTCTCAAAAACGAAACTCACGCATAAGTCTTTGTGCGTGAGTTTTTCTTGTCGCCCGCGAGAAATTTGTCGAACAATATAATCAAAAAAGGAGTGGCTGTTATTGGATTGGGTTTATCGTGACATTGATGTTCTGCCAACTCCTTGCGGGCAAATATCTGTTATTGATGAGAATGATCGGAAGTATAGATTTTCTGTGGAGAAAACCTCTTATAGTCCGGATTATCATTTATTTTACGGTACCGAGAATGAAAAAACGATCAATACGGATACCAACTATTATCTGCGCGTTCATACCGATGATTTGGTGCTGAAACATACATACAAGATCTTTTTGACAGGCAGCGTTCTGCATTACGGTGACAGCGATGAGCATACGGAAGCCGTTTCGGGCACAGCTAACGGATATAGCATTGCGATCGGCGCATATGATCCGAACGATGATGAAAAAATACGTCAAGCCTTTGAATATTCATCGGTTCAAGGGCGTCTTCCGCAAAATATGCTCGTTCAGCCGCCTCGATATGACGAAAGCTGTTTTGGGGAGTACGATGTTGAAATGTTGGAGGATTACTCCGGGTTTTCTTTTCGGCTGTTGGAACGCTCCGTAAAGGAGATTGTTTTCCGTGTGGCTTGGGTGAAGAATGATTATACAGCGCCATCGGAATATGAAGCTGCTGTCGAATTATGGACAACATAATCTTTACATTTGATAACTGTAAAAACGCATACAAGTGTTAAAGTATATTTTATTGCTAAGGAGAAGCATTTGGAATACAAAACTATCGCCGACCGCTGTGAAGCGCGGTTTATTGAGAAGAAATCGGAATTTATCGGCTATCTTGCTCCGGTAACCACCGAGGAGCAGGCTGTTGAGTTCATCAACGAGATACGCACAATGCACCGCAAGGCAACTCACAACTGCTACGCGTATATTCTCCGCGAGAACAGCACGGCGCGTCATTCCGACGACGGCGAGCTNNCTTAGCAATAAAATATACTTTACTATCTACGAGGTGCTGCGCAAGGAGGAGCTGTGCGACGTCGCGTGCGTGGTGACGCGCTATTTCGGCGGGATAATGCTCGGCGCGGGCGGCTTGGTAAGAGCCTACACGCGCGGCGCAAAGGACGCGGTGAACGTCGCGCAAATTAGGGTTATGGCTATGGCGGCGCGGGTCGGGATCGAGGTGGATTACTCGCTGTACGGGCGGCTGCCGCAGATCTTTTCGGAGTTCGATACGCGCATCGAAAGCGAGGATTTCGCCGATATGGTGAGGCTCACCGTTTTCGTTCGCGAGGAGCTTGCCGAAAAGCTGATTGAAAAGCTCGTTGACAGCTGTAACGGCAAAATATCTGTGATAATTCAACAAAAAACGTGGTATGATTTTGCCTAAATCGCTGAAATCTCTCTGTAAAAAAGGTATAAGCGGGTCGAAAATTGTATATATATTCAGAGAGTATTTTTACGGGAGGGATAGAGTTGCTGCCGCGTGAACGTATTATCGAAAACGAACGGCTGATTTTGAGCGAATAA
>DILZ01000041.1:10655-10783 GCA_002425305.1 Ruminococcaceae bacterium UBA5579 | reverse complement strand
TCAGCGCGACCGTGACCGCATTATCCACTGCAACGCGTTCCGCCGGCTGAAGCATAAAACTCAGGTGTTCCTTATCCCACATGGCGACCACTATCGCACCCGCTTGACGCATACTCTTGAGGTGAGCC
>DILZ01000041.1:0-10611 GCA_002425305.1 Ruminococcaceae bacterium UBA5579 | reverse complement strand
ACCTCGGGCATACGCCGTTCGGGCACGACGGCGAGCGTGTTCTGAACAAGCTGCTCCCGAGTGGCTTTGCGCATAATTTGCAGAGCAAGCGCGTGGTCGAAGTGATCGAAAAGGACGGTAATGGGCTTAACCTTACGTTTGAAGTCATAGACGGTATTGTCGGACACCGCGGAAGTTCAACGCCGCCGGCAACGCTGGAAGGGCAGGTGGTGCGCTTCTGCGACAAGATCGCGTACATAAACCACGATATTGAAGACGCTATTCGCGGCGGGGTCATCACACAGGACGATCTGCCGGAATATCCGGTGGAGTTTTTGGGAGATACGAAATCGAAGCGTATAACGAGCCTTGTACGCTCTCTTGTCGAAAACAGCGGAGAAGCCGTTCGGTTTGATGAGGAAACCGACAAGGCATTTTCCGAACTTCGGGATTTTATGTTCGAACGCGTTTACAGAGCCGCGCCTACGATAGCCGAAAAGGACAAGGCGGGGCACATCGTGGAGTATCTTTTTGAGTATTTTTATAAGAATAAAGATGAAATGTCGCCGCTGTACAGGCAGATAGCCGAGCGCGACGGCATCGAGATCGCCGTTGGGGATTTTATCAGCGGAATGACCGACGAATACGCGATAGAGCGTTTCAGCGACCTTTGTATTCCCAAAGGCTGGAACAGATAGCGTTTCGTTTTGGCGGTGTCGTTAAGGGAGTGAGAAAATGCGCTTTTCCGATGATTTTCTGCGTAATGTTGAGGATAATAACGATATAATCTCCCTTGCGGGCAGCTATGTTCAGCTTAAACGCACGGGAAATACATACTCGTGCTGCTGTCCGTTCCATTCCGAGAAAACGCCGTCCTGTCACTTTTATCCGAGTACCAACAGCTTTTATTGCTTTGGATGTCATATCGGCGGCAGCGTGGTAACGTTTGTTAAAGAGATGGAGCATCTTGACTTTACGGACGCTGTGAAATTTCTCGCGGAACGCGCAGGAATGTCGCTCCCCGACGATACGGGTGACAGCTCTGCGGATAAGCGCCGACGTTTGTTTGATATGAACAAGGCGGCGGGGAAGTTCTTCCACGAACAGCTGCTCGCGCCGGAGGGAAAGGCGGGACTTGATTATCTGACGAACCGCGGACTGTCATTACATACGATAAGACGGTTCGGATTAGGCTTTGCGGCGGACGATTGGCACACGTTGCACTTCCATATGCGCGGTTTGGGCTATTCGGATTTTGAGCTTGCGGAAGCGTCGCTCATCTCCTCGAATAACAACAAGTTTTACGATAAATTCCGAAACCGCGTGATGTTCCCGATATTTGATACGCGAGGGAATGTCGCGGCGTTCGGCGGGCGGACGCTCGGGGACGATAAGGCGAAATACCTCAACAGCGGCGAGACCCCCGTTTTCCACAAGGGAGATATGTTGTATGCGCTGAATATAGCAAAAAACTCCAAGGCGGATTATTTTATACTCTGCGAGGGCTATATGGACGTTATCGCGATGCACCAGGCGGGCTTTGACAGCGCGGTCGCGTCGCTGGGAACGGCTCTTACGGCGCAGCACGCGAATTTGCTGTCGCGGCTCGGAAAAAAGGAAGTTATCCTGTCCTACGACTCGGACGCGGCGGGACAGAACGCCTCATCAAAGGCGATTAATCTGTTTGCGAATGTCGGGCTTCACGCGAGGGTGCTGAAGATAGACGGCGCGAAAGACCCCGACGAGTTTATAAAAAAATTCGGCGGCGAACGCTTTAAGGACATTATCGACAAATCCGGCGGCGCTATCGATTTTCAAATGGACAAGCTGACGAACGGGCTGGACCTGAACTCCGAGGATGGCAAAGCGCAGTATCTTAAAAAAGCCGTGTCGTTTTTGGCGGAAATGAGTGACCCTATTGATCGCGTGGTGTATATTTCCAAAGCCGCCAAGCAGACGGGTATCCCTCAGGCGAGCATAACCTCCGCCGTTGAACGCCGGTTGAAGTCAAACGGTTTTAAAGCGAGAAAAAACGAGCAGAAAGCGTTTTTGCGTCCCGCCCGTGACAGCGTAAATCCCGATTCCGTGAAGCTGCCGAGAGAGGAAAAAGCCGAGCGCGGCGTTATCTGTTTTTTGTATCACAATCCCGAAAAGCTGCCGAGGCTGCAAAGCGGGTTAAAGGCGGAGTTTGTCACCTCGCTTAATAAAAGAGTGTACGAATTTCTTTCACGTGTCTGTCAAAGCGGCTCTCAGCCCGATCTTTCCGTATTTAACGAGGAATTTAACGGCACGGAGATGGGTAGGATAAGGGAGATAGTTGAGGATAAAACGTTCGCGTATGACGAGGACGCGCTGAATGATTTTATAGATGTTTTAAACGAGTATAAGGAAAGCGCCGAAGAAAAATCTGCCGGTGATATGACGGGCAGCGACCTTCTTTTATTGGCGCAAAGATTAAAGGAGAAGAAGTAAAATGGGCGATAACAACGGATCAAACGTTTTGGAGGAACTGTTCAATCAAGGCAAGCAAAGGGGCAGCCTCACCGCGAAGGAGATCACGGACGCGCTTGAGGAGTTGAGCTTTGACGCAAAGCAGATCGATAAGATATACGAGAAAATATCCAATATGAACATTGAGATAAGGGATAATTTCGATTCGGATATCGATATTGAGAGCATATTGGAATACGCCGACCGTGATTACGATGACAACACGGAGGCGGATACTATGCTGCCCGATGACTCCGTAAAATCATTCCTTAAGGATATCGGAAAAATACCGCTGCTCAGTGCGGAGGAAGAGATAAAGCTTGCAGAGCGTATGAAAAACGGCGATGAGGTTGCGAAAAACCGTCTTATCGAAGCAAATCTTCGTCTGGTCGTAAGCATAGCGAAGAAGTATGTTCGCCGCGGTATGCAGTTCCTCGATCTTATTCAGGAGGGGAATATGGGGCTTATCAAGGCTGTCGAAAAGTTTGATTACACAAAGGGATTCAAGTTTTCGACATATGCCACCTGGTGGGTTCGCCAGGCGATAACCCGCGCGATAGCCGATCAGGCACGGACGATACGAATACCCGTGCATATGGTGGAAACAATAACGCGTGTAAAGAAGGCACAAAGCCAGCTTCTTCACAAAAACGGCTGCGAGCCGAATGAGGAGGAGATCGCGGAGTTTCTTAATATGAAAGTGGAAAAGGTGCGTGAGATAATCCAAATAGCACAGGATCCCGTGTCGCTCGAAACCCCGATAGGCGAGGAAGAGGACAGCCACCTGGGTGATTTTATTCCCGATGAGGACGCTCCCGCTCCGTCCGACGAAGCGTGTGTATCAATGCTCAAGCAAACGCTGGGAGAGGTCCTGGATACGCTGAGCGATCGAGAAAAGCGCGTTATCATACTTCGATACGGTCTTATTGACGGCAGACAGAGGACGCTTGAGGAGGTAGGACAGGAATTTCAGGTAACAAGAGAACGAATACGGCAAATTGAAACAAAGGCTCTGCGAAAACTACGCCTCTATCTTGATGTTGTTCTGNNCGACGCCACCCGATACGCAGCCGAAGGCTGAGAGACTTTTTGGAATAAGCGACTGTACATATATTTGAAATTTGTTCAATTATCGGACAATGCAGCGGCATTTGAAAGGAAATATAAATGAGTAATACCGAAAGAATTTTTAATGAACTGTTGGAACGGGGCAAACAAACGGGAACGCTTACCACAAAAGAGATATATAACGTAATTGACGAGTCGAATGTCGATCTTGATAAGCTATGGGAGTTTCTCGACCAGAACAACATCAAGATAGAGGNNGTCCGCTGTAACCCTCCTGTATGATTACAGTATCGACGACGACCTTAACAAGGCGCTCGAAATAGGCGAGGAAGTTGAGAAAAGCGGTGCGGTGGACGATCCCGTGAAGATACACCTGCGCGAGATAGGCAAGATACCGCTGCTTTCCACTGCAGAGGAGCTGGAGCTTGCCGAAAGGACAGTGAACGGTGACGAGGAAGCCCGCGATAAGCTGATAGTTGCTAATATGCGATTGGTAGTAAGCATAGCCAAGCATTATGTGGGGCGCGGTATGCCGCTGCTCGATCTGATACAGGAGGGTTACAGCGGACTTATAAAGGGTGTTGAGAAGTTTGATTACACAAAGGGATATAAGTTTTCGACGTATGCGACGTGGTGGATACGGCAGTCGATAACGATTTCCATAGCGGATCAGGCGCGCACTATACGCATACCCGTGCATATGGTGGAAACGATCTCGCGCGTAAAGAAGGCACAGAACAAGCTGCTTAACGAAAACGGACACGAGCCGACCACAAACGAGATAGCGCAGGAGCTTGGAATGACGCCCGAACGTGTGCGCGAGATAATCAGAATAGCACAGGATCCTGTTTCGCTGGAGGCTCCCGTGGGAGAGGAGGAGGACAGCTATCTCGGCGACTTTATCCCCGATGAGGACGCGCCCGCGCCCATAGACACGGCAATGAAGGCGGTGTTCAAAGACGAGCTTAACAAGGCGCTTGACCTGCTGCCCGAACGCGAGCGCGAGGTGCTGAAGTTCCGCTATGGTGTGGGCTATGACCGTTCGCACACGCTTGAGGAGGTCGGCAGACAGTTTAAGGTAACGCGCGAGAGGATTCGCCAGATAGAGGCTAAGGCTCTGCGCAAGCTGCGTTTTCACAGCAAAAGCAAGGCTTTAAGAGTATTTCTTGACTGAATTTGAGTTCGTCCGAGAGATACTTTGTACATACACTTGCTGAAATGATATGAAGATCCCCCGCCTCGGCGGGGGATCTATATTTTATGATTTTAAGTTGATATTTTTATGCCGCGTCTTTTGGTCTTGTTCCGCCGTTTTCGTCGATATCGTCCCATTCCTTCTTGATTTTTTCCTGCTCCTCCTCGTGATTGCCGGAACAGAATGTCGGAATGTTGCTCTTGCGGTAATATCCGATGCTTGTGTCTTTACAATCGCTTGATGCAAGCAGACCTGTTTCCACGCAGTATTTAAGCTCCTCAACGGAGGAATCGGCGGTAAACTTCTGCACGATTGACGTGTCCTCGATATCCTGCATAACATCGTGCCATATCACCGCAGGCTTCTTTGGATTGTAAAATTTAAGCTTCGAACCGTCATCTACGCCGACCCAGCAGGCAGCGACATAGTTCGGGGTAAGCCCCACGAACATCAGGTTCTTATCATCGTTTGAGGTACCGGTCTTGCCGACGACTTCTACGTTATTCAGGTTTGCGTGAACCGCCGACGCGTTCGGATTGGTGACGACAGTGCGCAGCATACGGTTAGTTACCCACGCGGTGTCGCTGCTGATAGCTTGATTTCCGTAGAAATTCTGTTCCAGGACCACCTTGCCCTTGCCGTCGAGCACCTTGCTGTACATTTTCGGTGAATAGTACACGCCGCCGTTTCCGAACATCTGATACGCTCCCGCAAGCTCAATGAGCCGAATACCGTCAGTAAGCGCTCCGAGCGGTATAGGAGAGAGGTTTTCGTCTTCGCCGGGTACAAGAGTGGATATTTCAAGGTTGGATTGCAGCTGATTGAACATAACCGGCATTGTTACCAGCCTTGCTACGCGCACGGCTACCGTGTTCGTGGATTCGCTGACGGCCTTCCACGCGGGAAACAGTGCTCCTGTTGTATAGCCCTCGTTGTTGATAGGCCACGGATCTGGTTCCCCGGGAACCATAACGCCTACATCGGGTATCATCGTCGAATAGGTTATCTGATTTAACTCCAAGCCCATAGAGTACGCCGATATGGGCTTCATAGTCGAACCGGGCGCGCGCACGGACATCGTTGCTCTGTTCCAGCAGTTGTCGCCCGGCTTGTCGCCCAAGCCGCCGACTATCGCCTGTACCGTTCCGGTGTAGTCCATAATAACAAACGCCGACTGCAATAGCTGTTCGTCCTCGGTGTTGGGGTCATAGCTGTACATCGCGATCATCGGGTCTTTAAATTTCTCCTCCAATATCTTTTGGAGCTTCATATTTTCATTTACGTATATCTTATAACCGCCGTTTGATATCTCTTTTTTTGCGGAGGTTACGGAAATTCCCTTGAGATCGGCGTAATCCTGGTAGACCTGACTGATAGCGGCGTCCACATACCAATCCTGCGATACCTCATACTCGTCCCAGCGGTACGCCGTGCGCGGAGTTTCGTCCGGATCGTCCGCATCGGGGTCTGTGGGAGCGGAATTAGTGACAGAGCGGGGATCGGTATAGCCGAAATAATCTCCGTATACCGTGTATGCGAATTTGACCTGCTCCTTTTGTGCCGCCATATACTCATCGGTGTTGATATAGCCCTGCTCGTACATATAGTACAGCGTGTCGACCTGGTGTACCTTGCAGTTTTCAAGGTCGATATACGGCGAACGCTTTGACGGGTTCTTTATCATAGACGCGAGGATAGCCGCTTCGGCAATGTCGAGGTCCTTTGCCTCCTTGCCGAAATAGTACTGCGAAGCAGCACCCACGCCGTAGTTCATACCGCCCCAGCCTATGTTGTTAAGGTAGCTTTCCATAATATCGGTCTTTGTGTACTTCTTTTCAAGCGACAGCGCGCGGAAAATCTCGCGCAGCTTACGCTCCCACGACACCTCATCGTCGCCCGTAAGGTTCTTGATAAGCTGCTGAGTTACCGTTGAGCCGCCCTCGCCTGCTCTCGAAAGATTGAACACGTCCGCGCCCAGAGAGAACACCGTTCTTTTCCAGTCTACGCCCTGATGTTCGTAGAAACGCTTGTCCTCCGTTGCGATAACCGCGTTGATAAGGTGCGGAGAGATGTTCTCATAATCAACCCAGATACGGTTTTGCTCCGACGCTATGCGCTTCAGCTCGACCTCCTGACCCTCCTCGTTGTAGCCGTAGACCAGCGTGGTGAACTTCGTTTCCATATCGCGGAGGTTTATGTCATAGCTGTTGTCCGCGAAGTCAAGGATATATACCGTTACGATGGTTATTACGATGCACATCATAATGACAAAGATAAGCAGTATCGCGGAAACAGTCGTTCCCACGACTGTAAGCGCGTTCCCGATGTTCTTCATCACCCTGCTTTTTTCCTTTTTCACAGCGGGAACCTTTTTGGGCTTTTCTTCTTTGATTTTGATGTAGTGAAATTTTCTTCTGTTGTTCATAAATGATCACTCACCCCGTTATATTATAAAGCTGTTGGGATACATATTACCACACCTTATATTATAGCACATTTTTTTCTCAAATGTAACCCCTTTTTTAATATTTTTTAGTGAAAATAGGGTGAAAATGAAAAAAAGTGTCCGTTGTACTTGAAAAATAGAGGGAAAAGCGGTATAATATGATAAGGTGATAAAATGATAGATACTGTTTTTTTCGATCTCGACGGAACGCTCAGCGATTCGTTTGAGGGAATAGCGGGCGGCGTGCAGTACGCGCTGGAGCGGCTGAACGTTCCCGTGCCTCCGCGTGAAAGTCTAAAAAGCTTTGTCGGACCGCCGCTGTTTGACGAATTCAAGCGGCGTTTTGCTATGGACGATGGCACGGCGCGCGACGCGGTGCGGCTTTATCGTGAATACTATCCGCAAAAGGGTATATATGAGCAAACGCCCATCGAGGGCGCTGAGGAGCTTCTGAAAACGCTGCACGGTTTGGGGATAAAGCTCTGTCTTGCTACCTCAAAGCCGCAGGAATACGCGGGGAAAATACTCAAAATATTTGGCTTTGAGAATTATTTCGATGCGGTAGTGGGCGCGACATTTGACGGCAGCGTCAGCGCGAAAGCGGACGTTATCGCGCTTGCTCTGGATAAAACAGGCTCTGCGCCCGAAAAGACGCTTATGGTCGGCGACCGCTTTTATGACGTCGACGGCGCACACGCGTGCAAGGTCCGCTGCGCTGGAGTGCTTTGCGGGTTCGGTTCGCGTGAAGAAATGGAGAGCTGCGGCGCGGACTTTATCGCCGAAACGCTTTCGGACATTGCCGATATAGTGGCAAGGGAGTGTTAGGCTAACTCATTTTAAACCCACTCCGATGATTTTTTCGATGTAAAGGTGAAGATCGCGGAATACTTCTATTGATTTATCGCGCTTTTCTCCCTCCTTGAAGGAGAGCTTCTCTGCGTCCGTATAGAGTATTTCCCGGATTATTTTGTTGTCCTCATAAAGGCGTATCACGGTAAGATCGCTGTCGATAGTCGGGTTTACAAGATCATTGGGCTGTTCGGCAGAGAGCGCGTCCGTAAACGAAAGCAAATGCTCCACCAAACTGTTTCTGATTATTTTCTTGCCGCACAGGATCCGCCCCTTCCGTATCGGGTGGTCGCTGAAGCGCTTTGCTTCCTCGAAGCGGTACATATAAATGGGATCGGAGAACCATATGGAATTCTGAATAGGCTTTGCGTATTCGACCTTAGAAAAGCCGTTTTCGTTTATCACCCTGCAGTAGAAGGTCTGGTGATTGTGCGACGGCAGCGAGTATACGTCGCAATATATCTTTTTCGGTTCGGAGCGGAGAATAAGCGCAAGCTCCTCCTGCGCAATCTGTATATCACGCAGATAGCCCGCGTACCAATCATCGCTGTTTTCGATCTTGCGCATATACTCACCCCCTTTTCTTAGGAGACACCGATTTAACGGCGGTTTTCCCCGTGGTTCTCCGATCCCATTTATATGTACCGCTTCGAGGAAGCAAAGCGCTTCAGCGACCGCCCGATACNNCTCCGGCGGGGAAAACCGCATAGATAAAACTTAATTTCAATAAAAACCATTTGATCGGCGTTTCCCTTATATTTTATTATAGCACAATATCATTGATAAAGGGCAAAAAAAATAAATTTTGGTGGTTTTTCACAAAAAAAGTTATCTGTTGTTATCTTGACGCGCCCGATATGCGCGGGAGATACCAAACAAACTGTGAGGAAGGTTGTATGAAAAAGTTTTTTAAGCGTTTTTGGGTGTTTATCCCGCTTGTTTTGGCGGCGTTGATGTTTTTTATCCTGCCGCATTTTCCCGCTGTTACCGAATATGTATTCTCGCGCGGAGTCTTTAAAGTGTTCACCGTGCCGCTTGGATTTATTACAAGTCTTGTCCCGATATCCTTAACGGAGCTTGTCGTTATCCTGGCTATCCCCGCTGTGATAACGCTGATAACCGTGCTTATCGTGAAGCTCGTCAAAGGCAAGGATCGTCGGAAAACACTGCTCAAGGCGGGGAAGTTCACCGCGGGGCTGCTGTCGATAGGGTGTTTTTTGTATATGGTGTGTCACGGAGTGAATTACTACCGTTATCCTATGGAAAAGCTGATGGATCTCGATACATCGCAGAAAACTCCCGACGATCTTTACAATGCATGTGTGACGCTTGCGAAGGGCGCGTCCGAGGCGAGAGCCGAGCTGGGGATACCCGAGGACGAGCCGTTTAAGTTTACAAAGAGCCTGTACACGGAGCTTTCCCGCGCGGACGACGGCTATAGGCCTCTTGTTGACGAGTACTCTTTCCTGTGGACGAGCGTTTGGCGGCAGAAGCCCGTGCTGCTTTCCGAAGCGTGGTCGTACACGATGATAACGGGTATGTATTTCCCGCTTTGGTCGGAATGTAACGTAAACACCGCCCAGCCGGATTACGCGATACCGTTCACCGCCGCTCACGAAAGCGCTCATTCGCGCGGTATAGCCTTTGAGAACGAGTGCAATTTTCTCGCGTTTCTTTCATGTATTAACAGCAGATATCCCGAATACCGCTATTCCGGCTATATGGAAGCGTTCGTGTACTGCTCCAACGCGCTTTACAGCTATGACAAGGAGCTTTGGCGCGGCACTCAGCAGTACCTCACGGAAGGAATGTTTCTTGATTTTGGTTCGATGAATAAATACATAGACGACCACACAAGCAAGGTGAGCGTAGTGGCGGACAGTATCAACGATACGTTTATTAAAGTCCAGGGCGTGCCCGACGGCACTCTGTCCTATGACCGCGTTACGGAGCTTATTTTAGCGTATTACGCAAAGACGGGCAGCGATTAACATTGCTTTGGCTTGTTGGCACTTTTGATTACAAAGCCGCAGATTAAAAAGCGGGAACCGATACTTCGGTTCCCGCAGTTTTATTTTGATTTCCCGGCAACCGCTGTCAGCTTACATAGTTAAGCGGATTAACGCGAGAGCCGTTCACGCGCGTTTCAAAGTGGAGATGATAGTCCGTTGACCAGCCCGTAGAACCGACCTCGCCGATAGCCTCGCCCTTTTCAACGAATTGCCCGGGGGTGACATAAATCGCCTGTACGTGCCCGTAAAGCGTTGCCAGCGAACCGCCGTGGTCGATGATTATGTAGTTGCCGAAACCGCCGCCGCAGCCGTCATAGCCCATTCCTCTCTTGGGATAATTATGAGAGCAGGTAAAGGACGTTGTGGTGATAACGCCCGACTGTGCCGCGTAAATGGTAGCTCCGTGTATTCCGCTGCTCCAAATGTCGATGCCGCCGTGATTTCCGCCGCGCCAGCCGTCATAACCGAAATATGTGGTGATATTGTGGTGCTGCGGGTCAAGCGGCCAGCGCAAGCCGTCGCCGCTGTAATCGGGCATTTCGGGGTCGCGGTTCGCCTGAGCCTGACGTATC
>DILZ01000021.1:6585-7667 GCA_002425305.1 Ruminococcaceae bacterium UBA5579 | reverse complement strand
CGATATCAAACTTGAATGAACAATCCGGCAAGGTGACTTCAACGCTTTCAACCGAATAGATATACGGCGAAAGCGGTCGGCGCGAGATGATGTCCTTGATCTGGAGCATCACCCACGGCGCTTTTTCCTTTGCGATCGAGTATATTCCGGAACAACCGCTTAACACGGCGTAATAGCCCGCCGCATATATCGTGGAGCCTTCCTCGTCCTTTACCTCCCTGCGGACGCCGCCTATTTTAAGCTCGTACTCCCTGCCGCCGTACTTGAACTGCACCGTTGCCTGCGGCTCGTCAAGTCCGCACGCTTTCATATTTTCATCGGTCTGTTCAAGGTACTCGCAAGCGCTCATCGTAAGCCCGTACACTCCGTAGCACACGCTCTTTCCGCTTTCGGCGTCCACCTCTGCGGTTATCGGCGACGTGAAACGATGAGTGTTAAACGTGGATATTATATGGTCATCGTCCCCGGAAAGCTCCGCCCGCTCGCTCATATAGCGTATCTCTACCGGAGCTTCAAGGTCGGGACGAGTGATCTTGAGATTTTCAAGCTCGTTGTTTTCCGAGCTGCTATACGCCTCCGTCAGCGTGAGCTTTGCAAACCGTTTCACGTCCGACAGAACCGGCACTGCCGCTTGGTAATCCACCAGACTGACTTTGCCGTCCTCGCCGCGAAAGTAAACGCTTGCGCTGTCGGCGGGGTTTTGTATGCCAAACCGCATTACTATATCCGTGCCGTCGTCGAACTTCACTTCGGCGGTCGCTTTGGGAGTGTCCAGCCCGTACTTTGCGAGATCGGCGGCGTTTTCCTCTACCGTTCTGTTTTCGGGAAGGCGCGCGAGGTTCGCTATAAAGCTCCTCACAATGCTGTCATCTTGAGGAACGCCTTTAAGCTCCGCGCTTGTCCAATAATACTCGTCCTTTGCGGACGCGCCGCTCGTTTCGGAGATAACGCGCTTTTGCCGCGTAAAGGTATACGAGCCGTCGGCGTTATTCACCGTTACGGACAGCACCTCATCGGCGCGCTTGTCAACGATATACGGATATACCGCCGACGTTTCCGAAATATCCGACGCCGTGCTTTCG
>DILZ01000021.1:0-6577 GCA_002425305.1 Ruminococcaceae bacterium UBA5579 | reverse complement strand
CGGTCTTGTGAGTATCAGCGCCGCAAGAACCGCGCCCAACACCGCCAAAACGCCCGAAGCTATCAACAGTCTTTTTGCCGATCTGCTCATTATCTGTGCCTCCTGCGTACCCAGACCACAATCCCCAACACGATAATGCAAACGGGAATTATAACGCAAAGCACGACGGACAGCGTGTTCGCGGTTTTAACATTGATCTCAAACGTTGCGGGAACGAACGACTTCGCTTTTATCGTAATCCCTTGCTCTCTCCCCGAAATGTAATTCCACATTCCAATGAAGAATTCCGCGTTGTTTGAGTTGGTGTACGACATATAAGCATTGGACGCGAACATCTCCGAACCGAACACGCAGACCCTGCTTTTTGCGCCGTCCGACGATTGACGTTGAGCTACCGCCGCGTCGTTGAACACGCCGCTTTCCGCCTTGTCAAGATCAAAACCCTCCGCAAGCGCTTTGTCAAGCGGATAGAGGTACGCCTTATCATAGGTTTTCATTAAGACAACTCTCTCTGCGGAGCTGTTTTTAAGGGTATAAACGGGGCGCATATGAATACCGAACGTCAGAAGATTCGAGCCGTATACCGTTCTCGTATATTCCGTGTCGCACAACTGCTGCAAATGCGCAAAAAGCGTATCGCTGCTTGTCAGGCGGCTCGTGTCAGTCTGCCCTATCGCGTCATAACCCACAGCCAATCCCCAATCGCTTAGAAACTCGTCGATGTTCGGGGTCTTCGGCTGCTTTGTGGACGCGAAATAAACGACGTTCTTGCCGTAATTTCCGTTGTTGTCAAGGAATTTATCGAGCTTTGCGAGCTGCTCCTTGTCAATATCCACGGACGGTGCAAAGATGACCACATAGTCTATATCGTCCGATATTTCGGGCGTCGTCACAAGTGGCAGGCTCTCGACCTCGNNGTAGCCGTTTTTAGCGAGCAGCGCCCGCAGCGCGGAGCTTGACGCGCTTTCTCCGTAGCCTTCGGTAAACGCCACCTTGACAAGCCTGTCGTTTGTCGTATACATCATCGCCGACACCGCCTCCTGCTCGATATTCGAGCTTTCGACGACGTACCTGCCGTAATACTGCAAATAGCCTTGATTAAAGTTGAAGTATTCGTATGGCGAAAGTATCTTGTGTCTGCCCGTTTTTTCGCTCTCCACGACGATATAATTCGCGGCGAGAGTTTCGCCCTTGAACTTTGATGTGTAGTTCGGATTGCGGTCGATATCGAGATACTCCAGCTTTATGTGTTCGCTTGTCTTTGCCATTTTTTTCAGTATCTCGTTTACCTGCTTGTATGACAAGTCCTGCGCTTCAAAATCCTTTTCGCTTTTAAGCACCGTGATATTCACGTCGCTGTCCAGCGTGTCATTCAGGAACTCCTTGCTTTTCTCGTCCAACGAATATATCTCTCCGCCGGTTAGGTCGACGGCGGTGTTCACTCTGTCGGAAACGATGCCCACGATAACGTTCAGCACAACGATAACCGCGATAAAAACGACGGTAAACGCCGCCGACAAAACGCCGCGCTTAAATCCGCGCTTATTGAACGCTCTTTTGCTCCCCGCAGGGCTTTTTTCGGGGTTTTCCGCCTTTTCAGCCGCTTCCTTGACCTCATTCCTGCGCTTGTCATTATCCAAGGCGGAGGTTTTCTTTTTTTTACTCAAACCAACACCACCTCAGCTCCAACGGCGGCGTTCGATAAACCGCATCGTCAGAAAATTAAAGATAACTATAAGGCTCAGAAAAAACACGACGTTTTTCAGGCTGAAAATGCCCACCGTAAATTCGTTGTATTTATAATATACGGAAAGACCGTTCAGAACGTTCTTTACCGCTTCGCTGCCGATATACCCCGAAATAAGGTCAAACATACACAAAGCGAGGTTTGCGCCGATAGCGCCCACAGCGGCGATCATCTGATTTTCCGTGAGGTTGGAGATGAATATACCCAATGAGATAAAAACTCCGCCCATAAGGATCATTCCCGTAAAGTTGCCCCAGAAAACCGCCCAGTCGAACGCGCCGCCGGAGTTTTTCACCGCCATAGCGAGAAAGACCGCGTAGATCAGCATTATCAGCACTCCGCAAAAGAACACGGCAAACGCCGCCAGAAACTTCCCCGCGACTATCCCGAACAGGGATACGGGGCTCGTAAGCGTCAGCTGATCGGTCTTTTGACGCTTGTCGTCCGCCATTGTGCGCATTGTGAGTATCGGTATCATTATCAGCATAATGAAGAACATCATTGAAAAGACAACGCTCATATCCGATTGCCCCGCTTTCAGACAGCCAAGCCACAAAAACAGTCCCGAAAAGCCGTAAAATACCGCTATAAAAACATATCCCAACGGGGACGTGAAATAGGACGCTATTTCCCGCTTCATAATGGCCGTCATTCGTCCTCGCCCCCCCTATCCTCAACATTTCCGTAAAAATCGCCTGTGGTGAGCTTCAGGAATATCTCCTCAAGCGTCAGCTCGCTGCCCTTCATATAGAGTATCGGCATATTCCGCGCCGCCATTCGCTTGAATACCTCGCGGCGAATATCCGCGCCCTCCTTCGCGTTCAGCTCGTACTCGAACACGCCCATTTCCGTTTCACGCAGGACGCGCACCTCCACCATATCGGGTATCTGACGCAAAATAGGCTTTACGTCCTTTTCCGCGCCCTCTATCCGTACAGTCAGCTTGTGGTCGGCAGAAAGATTTTTGGAGAGATTTTCCGCCGTGTCGTTCGCTATGAGCTTTCCCTTATCGATAACGACTATCCTGTCGCACACCGCCTGGACCTCCGGCAGAATATGCGACGACAGTATCACCGTATGATTGCGCCCGAGCTTTTTGATAAGCGAACGTATCTCGATGATCTGTTTCGGGTCGAGACCGACCGTCGGCTCGTCGAGGATAAGCGTGTTAGGATTTCCGACAAGCGCCTGTGCCAATCCCACGCGCTGCTTGTAACCCTTTGAAAGGTTGCGTATCACGCGGTTTTGAACGTCCTCTATTTGGGAAAGCGCCTTTATCTCGCCAAGGTGAGATCTTTTTGGCATTTTGCAGCGTTTCAGCCCGTAAACAAAGTTAAGATACTCGTTCACGGTCATATCCTGATACAGCGGCGGCTGTTCGGGAAGATAGCCGATGTTCATTTTCGCGCCGATAGGGTCTTCAAGCACGTCTACGCCGTTTATCAAAGCCGCTCCGCCCGAGCACGAAAGATAGCCCGTAATAATATTCATCGTGGTGGACTTCCCCGCGCCGTTCGGTCCGAGAAATCCCAATATCTCGCCGTCGTTCGCGGTAAATGAGATATGGTCGACGGCGAGCTTGCCACCGTAGCTTTTGCTTAATTCTTTTACTTCTATCATACGTTGACCTTTTCTCCGGCGAACCTTGCCCCGCCGCGCGGAACAAAGCTATTATCTTATCCTGCTTTTATTATAGTACGAAAACGTGATGTTATTGTGTGCCGTGTATGAAAGTTAAACCGCCGCCGACAAAAGCTCTATTCCCCTGCGTATTCTCGCAAGAGCGTCCTCTTTTCCGAGGATTATCGACAGCTCCACGCCGCCGCCGGGAGTGAACTGCTTGCCCGAAAGAGCCACTCTCAACGGGAACAGCACCACGCCGTTCTTCACACCCATCTCGCCGATAAGCGCGAACAGCGCGTCGTGAACGCTCTCCTGCGTGAAGCTCTCCAGCCCCTCTATCACGGGGAGCACCTTTTGCAGCGCGTCGAGAGAGGTCTCGAGCGTGGTCTTCATCTTCTTGTTGACATACAGCTCAAGCGAATATTCGGGAAGCTTGTCGATAAAGTCCACCTGCTCCGGAATATCAGTGAAAAGCTCGCAGCGCGGCTGCAGAACGCTGCACAAAAGCCCGATATCAATGTCCTCGCGCTTACAGGCCCGGCGAATATACGGCTCTGCCGTTTTGGTAAACTCGTCAAGCGGCATTGCGCGGACGTAATTCGCGTTTATCGCCTTCAGCTTTGCGGGATCGAATATCGCGGGTGACTTCGAGATGCCGGAAAGATCAAACGCCTCTATCATCTCGGACAGCGAGAATATCTCGTTCTCACCTTTGGGCGCCCAACCGAGCAGCAGAATATAATTCAGCACCGCCTCGGTCATATAGCCCTTTTCCATAAGGTCCTGGAACGACGCGTCGCCGTCGCGCTTTGCCAGCTTGTGCTGTGCGTCCTTCATTATATGCTCAACGTGAACGTACATCGGAGGCTCCCAGCCGAACGCCTTGTACAGCAGATTGTACTTCGGCGAGGATGAGAGATACTCGTTTCCGCGTACAACGTGAGTTATCTTCATCGTATGGTCGTCGATAACGTTCGCGAAGTTATAGGTCGGCATACCGTCCGTTTTCAGGAGTATCTGGTCGTCAAGTATCGAATTCTCAACGGTGATGTCGCCGTAAATCTCATCGTGGAACGTTGTCGAGCCTTCCTCCGGGATAGCCTGTCTGATAACATAAGGCACACCGTCGGCAAGGTTCTTGTCTATTTCCTCCCTCGAAAGGTGACGGCAATGGCGGTCGTACATCGGGGAGATGTTCGACGCCTTCTGCACCGCCGCAAGCTCCTCAAGGCGCTCCTTAGTGCAGAAGCAATAGTACGCCTCACCCTTTTTCACCAGATCCTCAGCGTAGTCCTTATACATTCCCATACGCTCGCTTTGGATATACGGACCGTATTCGCCGCCTACGTCGGGACCCTCGTCCCAATTCAGACCGCAGTCACGGAGAGTTTTGTAGATAACGTCCACCGCGCCCTCGATATAACGCTCGCGGTCAGTATCCTCTATCCGCAGAATAAACTTGCCGCCCTGCTTTTTTGCGAGAAGATAGGTGTAAAGCGCGGTGCGCAGGTTTCCAATATGCATATAGCCCGTGGGACTGGGCGCAAATCGTGTTCTTACCTCTGACATTTTATTCAAGACCTTTCTTTTAGTTTTCGGCTGTCAGCCGTTAGCTGCTTTTATGTCCTTTTCTATCTGAGCCTTCAGCTCCTCAACGCCCGCGAACCTCCGCTCCGGCCGGATAAATCTGCACAGCGACACCGCGATATCCTCGCCGTAAAGGTCGCCGTCAAAATTCAGAATATGCGTTTCGCAAACGACCTTTCGGCTGTCGTCCACAGTGGGACGAATACCGATGTTCGTTATGCCGCGATAGTTCCTCCCGCGCGCGAGAACATAGCTTTTATAAACGCCGAAGCGCGGCATTATGTTCGTTTCGGGGAGTATCTGGTTTATCGTCGGGAAGCACAGCCGCCGTCCAAGCTCCCTGCCGTGTACCACGGGCAGCNNATCGTAGCCTAACAGTCTGTTTGCCTGCTCTATCTCGCCGTTTCGGATAAGCTCGCGGATATGCGTGGAGCTTATCAGCTTGCCGTCAAGGCACACGTCCTCGACGATCCCCGCGCGTATCCCGTACTTTTCGCCAAGCTCCGCAAGGCGTTCGGGAGTGCCCATTCCGCCCGCGCCGAAGCGGAAATTCCGCCCGCAGCAAGCGTATCGCGCGTTAAGCGTATCGCGCAGTATTTTACGGACAAAATCCTCGTCCGAAAGCGTGCAGACCATTGCGAAATCGGGCGCGAAAATGTATTCAACACCCGCTTTTGCAAGCAGCTCCCGCTTGTTCTCAAACGAGATGATGTCCTCAGGGCTTTCAAACTTCGGCAGCGTGGTGTCGCAGCTGAACGTGAACACGGCAGGCTTCAAGTCCCGCTGTGCCATCGCCGCGCCGATGACCCCCATATGCCCGAGGTGCAGCCCGTCGAAATATCCAAGCGCCACCGCCGTTTCTTCGCGTATCGGCGCGCCGTAAGTTATATTAATCAATTTTATCACCGTTTATAACGATTTAGGTTAACCGCTTCACCGAGACAAGCTCGCCGCAGGCTATCTTTGCCAAGCCGATAAACTCCGTGCCGTATACCCGGCACATCCCCTCGCGAACGTTTCCGCGAAGCCGCTTTACGTCCAGCCGAACGCCGTTAAGATACAGACGCTGTTGTTCGCTGTCCAGCCTTATTTCGGGATACTCCGAAAACACGCTCTCGACAGGCCGCAGCAGCCGCTCCAGCTCCTCCGCGGGCTTTGTTTTAAGCTCCTCCAACGGATAGCTCTCCGAAAGCGAAAAGCCGCAAGCGCGTGTCCGCACAAGGCTCGTCATAACAGCGCCCGTGCCGAGCGCCGCGCCGATATCATCGGCAAGAGAGCGGATATATGTGCCGCTCGAGCAGTCAACATCTATTACGCCGTTTACGCCGTCAAACTCGATAAGCTCCAGGCGGGAGATCGTGACCTTTCGCGGCTTGCGCTCCACCTCTATCCCCTTGCGGGCGAGGTCGCAGAGCTTCTGTCCGTTCACCTTCAGCGCGGAATACATCGGCGGTACCTGCTCGATATCGCCCTTGAACCTTTCAAGAGCCGTCCGCAGCGTTTCCTCGGAAACGCTCACGTCCCTTTGCTCGGAGCATTCGCCCCAAATATCCAGAGTGTCCGACGTAACGCCCAGACGAAAACCCGCGCGGTAGCTTTTCCCGCTCTCCGGAAGCACGG
>DILZ01000071.1:9077-13123 GCA_002425305.1 Ruminococcaceae bacterium UBA5579 | reverse complement strand
GATCGAGCGTATCCGCCGTTATCTCCATATCCGCGTAAAGCGGCACATCGGGCATTTTGGGGTAGTATTCCCTCGCGTATTCGTGAATACGTTCGGTGAACTCCTTCACCTTGTCCGCAGGCAATGAAAACCCTCCCGCGCCGGGATGTCCGCCGAATTTTGTAAGACAAGCGGAACATTCCGTCAGCATTTTATGTGCGGAAAACCCGTCAACGCTCCGCATAGAGCCGCGAGCCTCGCCGTTTTCCGTTGCTATTACGACAACGGGACGGTCGTATTTTTCCAGCAAGCGTGAGCAGACTATCCCGATAATGCCGCGATGCCAGCCCTCGCCGCTCAGCACGATAACGCGCTGCTTTACGATAAGCGGGTCGCTTGCTATCTTCTCCTCTATCTCCCGGAGCATCTTGTCCTCTTCGGCTTTTCGTCTGCCGTTTAGCGCGGAAAGCTCCTCGGCAATATTGCGGGCGGTTTCCGCGTCGTCCTCGCACAGCAAAAGTCGCAGAGCTTTTTCGGCGCTGTCCAGCCGTCTTGCCGCGTTTATCCTCGGGCAAACGTAAAACGCGATATCTGTTGACGTCACGCTTTGCGCGGAGCGTGAGGCGGAGCGGATAAGCTCGGTAAGTCCCGCGTTCTGCTCGTTTCTGATGTTTTCCAGACCGCGCTTCACTATGTATCGGTTCTCTCCCTTAAGCGGCATAACGTCGCCGATAGTTCCCACCGCCGCCAGATGCGCGAATGTATCCAGCACGAACTCCTCGTCCTCCTCAAGCGCGATAAGCAGCTTCAGCGCGACGCCCGCGCCGCAAAGCTCCTTAAACGGCGAACCGTCGTCCGCGCGGTTTGGGTCTACGCACGCGCCGCATTCGGGCAGTTCCAGACCCGGCTGGTGGTGGTCTGTGATGACAAGCTCCACGCCCTTGCTTTTCAGAAAACGCGCTTCCTCAATAGCGGAAATGCCGTTGTCCACGGTTATGACAAGCTGCGTGCCGCTGCTCACTATACGCTCCAGCGCGGGGATATTCATACCATAGCCCTCATCGCTTTCGGGTATGTAGAAGTCCACCTCCGCGCCCTGCGCCTCAAGATAGCTGTACATAATAGCGGTAGCCGTAACACCATCGCAGTCATAGTCGCCGTAAATCGTGATCTTTTTGCCGCTGTCAAGCGCTTCGCGTATTATCTCGACCGCCTTGCCGGCGTCGTGCATAAGCAAAGGATCGGAAAGACTGCTGCAGCCGAAAAAGTCCCGAGCCGCTTCGAGAGTGGTTATCCCGCGCCGCGTCAATATTCCGCCGAGAAGCTCCCCGAATTCGCCGATAACATCGTTTCCGCCGTTTAACGGGGCGTTTGCCACTGTCCACTTCTTCAAAAAAACACCACCAATTTTGTATTAAAGCCGATCGCTCAGACCGACAGCTCCGCCTTTTCTCCGAGAATATCCTTGTTTTTCTCAAGCAGCGGCTTGATAAGGCTGTTCAGAAATTCCTCCGTCTGCTCGGGCGCGCAGCCGACATACAGCTCCGGTACAAGGAACTCCTCTATCTCCTCGCGCGTAACGTTGAACATCGGGTCGGCGGCTATCCTGTCGGCAAGGTCGTTTTCCTTGCCGTTCACGCGTATCTCATAGGACGCGGCGTGAGAGTGCTCGCGCAGATGCTCGTGAAGCTCCTGACGGTTTCCGCCGCGCTCTGTGGCTCTCATCATAATGTTTTCGGTTGCCATAAACGGCAGCTTTGTCATAAGTCTGCGGCGTATCATTTCGGGATACACCTCAAGACCGTCCGTGACGTTCAGCATAATGTTCAGTATCGCGTCCGTGCCGAGGAATGCCTCCGCCACCGATACGCGCTTGTTTGCGCTGTCGTCAAGCGTTCTCTCGAACCATTGCGTACCCGCCGTAAACGCGGGGTTAAGGCTGTCTATCATAACGTAACGCGCGAGAGAGGTTATGCGCTCGCTGCGCATGGGATTACGCTTGTACGGCATAGCCGAAGAGCCTATCTGTTTCTTCTCGAACGGCTCCGCCATCTCCTCGAAGTTCTGGAGCAGCCGCAGGTCGTTGGAGAATTTCGAGCAGCTCTGCGCTATCCCCGAAAGCGTCGACAGCACCTGACTGTCCACCTTGCGGGAGTAAGTCTGTCCGCTTACCGGAACGCACGCCTCAAAGCCCATTTCCTTAGCTATCATATTTTCAAGCTCTTTGATCTTTGAGATATCGCCGTCAAACAGCTCCTTAAACGACGCCTGCGTACCCGTTGTGCCCTTTTGCCCTAAGAGCTTTAGGTTGGCGATACGATATTCGACCTCCTCCAAGTCCATAAGCAGCTCGTTCATCCAAAGCGTCGCGCGCTTGCCGATCGTTGTGGGCTGCGCGGGTTGAAGGTGCGTGTATGCAAGGCAGGGCAGCGATTTATATTCCTCGGCGAACTTCGCGAGATTTGCGAGAACGTTTATTATTTTCTTGCGGACTATTTTCAGCGCGTCGCTCATAATGATGATGTCCGTATTGTCGCCGACATAGCACGACGTAGCCCCGAGGTGGATTATCCCTGCCGCCTTCGGGCACTGCACTCCGTAGGCGTAAACGTGACTCATAACGTCGTGGCGGACCTCCTTTTCGCGAGCCTCGGCAACGTCGTAATTGATGTCGTCGATGTGCGCTTCAAGCTCGTCCACCTGCTCCTGCGTTATCGGCAGCCCGAGCTTCATTTCTCCGCGCGCCAAAGCCACCCAAAGCCTTCTCCAGGTGGAAAACTTCTTGTCTGCGGAAAAAACGTACTGCATTTCTTTGCTTGCGTAGCGCGTGCAAAACGGGCTTTCGTATGAATTTCTGTTGTCGGACATGATCGTACTCCTTAATCAAAAAATTACTCATCTTTTATTATAGCATATTTTAAGGATTTAATCAAGGGGGTAGGCGAAAAAAACTCCGCTTTGTTCAAAGCGGAGTGGATCTATCTGCGCAGTGTTCCGGACGGTCGGAGGTCTGTGTCTATTCTTCACCGGACAGCCGTCTGCGAAGCTCGTAAAGCTCAATGATATGGTCGATGTGCTTTTTGACGAAGTTCACGTTGAACGGTTTCGTGATAACGTCCTCCGCGCCCAGCTTATACGCTCTGGTGACTACCTTGTTTGAGCTGTCCGCGCTTATGACGAATACGGGCACCTCGTCCATATACCTTGACTTCGCAAACGTCTCCAACAGTCCCAAGCCGTCCACCTTGGGCATCATAATATCCGTCAGAACGGCGCATATCTTATCGCGGTTTTTTTCATATTCCGCAATGCCTTCTGCGCCGTTTTCCGTTTCGATTATTTCGTACTCGGGGAACATCTCGATCAGCAGCTCGCGGTTAAATTCGTAGTCATCAACAATCAAAATTGTATTCTTCTCACTCATTGCTTCCTCCGGTTCAGGCTCCCTCTGCGGGGAGTTTTTCTTCATTTCTCATTATATTCTATCATAGTTCGCCGTAAATGTCAAGTATTATGTGGGTTATTTATCAAAAGGGCTTGTTATTTTCCGTGAACTGTGCTATAATATTATGGGAATGACTGTTCGGCAGCAAGGAGAAAACACCGATGAATACAAAAACGATAGCCGAAAACCGGCAGGTTCGGCACGAATATTTTATAGTTGAAAGCCACGAGGCAGGGATAGAGCTGTTCGGAACGGAGGTCAAGTCCATTAGGAACGGCGGCGTAAATCTCAAGGATTCGTGGATATCGATAGATAATGGCGAGATGTTCATTCGCGGAATGCACATCGCTCCATACGAAAAGGGAAATATATTTAACCGCGACCCGTACAGGGTGCGACGGCTGCTTATGCATAAGAAAGAGATATTGAAATTATTTGGGCAGGTAAAGCAGGGCGGATTTACCATTATCCCCATCTCGATGTATTTTAAGGACAGCCGCGTGAAGATGCAGATCGGCTTGTGTAAAGGTAAAAAGCTGCATGACAAGCGCGACGATATGGCAAAGCGCGACGCGGGGCGCGAAATAGAACGCGCCTTGAAGGAACGCAACAGATAGCGGCG
>DILZ01000071.1:0-9015 GCA_002425305.1 Ruminococcaceae bacterium UBA5579 | reverse complement strand
CCGCGGCAACTGTGCCCGCTCTCACGGCGAGCCAAAGCGGTACACCGTACAGGGAGCCGACGGGCGGCGGCAACGGGGGTGCGGGTGGCACTATAATCGATAACGATAAAAGCCCCGCAACGTCTAATTCTTCGCGCTTCAACTATATTTCCACTTCGGAGATAGAGGAGGCTTATGAGTTCGACGACTATAAGGGCAAGGTCAATATCTTACGCTATCGCGGCGAGGGCGGAAAGGTGTCGATACCCTCGGTGATAGGCGGACATCCCGTCGTGAAAATAGAGGATCACGCGTTTCGCGGCACAGAAGTCACGAGCGTCATCGTTCCCGGCAGTGTGAAAACTATCGGAACGCACTCGTTTTCCGGCTGCGACAATCTGGAGCAGCTTACCATTGCGGACGGCGTTGAAACGATAGAGGGCTATGCGTTCGCGGACTGCAAAAAGCTCACGCTGGTATCTCTGCCCGACAGCATACGGGAGATCGCCGCAGGCTCGTTCCGCGACTGTCCCAACATCAAGCTAACCTACAAGGGAGAAACCTACACCGCCGTAAACATCGAGGAGCTTTACAAGGTTTTTTAGCTTATTACCGCGTAAGTATTGTCGAAATGCCCTTCCAAAGTCGGGAGGGCGTTTTATTATTGCAAGTTTTTAAAAAACCTCTTGCAAAATTTATGTTTATGTGATATAATATAATACAGTGACTATCACATAATGCGAATAAAAAATTATAAATAGATATCTGGGAGGATATTGTTATGCTTTATACCGAAATGACCAAAGAACAGCTTGCGGCGGAAAAGGCTGCGCTTACCGAGAAATACGACGCGTTTAAGGCAAAGGGATTAAAACTTACAATGGCGCGCGGAGTTCCCGCGCCCGAACAGCTCGATCTGTCGATAAATATGCTGCTGCACTGTCTTGACGGCGATACGAAATCGAAAAGCGGCGCTGACTGCCGCTCTTACGGCGTTCTCGACGGCATTCCCGAGGCGAAGGAGCTGTTTATGGAAATGCTGGGTGTGGGCGCGGACGAGGTGATCGTCGGCGGCAACTCCAGCCTGCAAATGATGTACGATACCATTATAAGAGCGCTCCAGCTTGGCGTTCTCGGCAGCGACAAGTCGTGGTGCAAGTATGACAAGGTGAAGTTCCTGTGCCCCGCGCCTGGCTACGACCGCCACTTCGCGATGTGCGAGGAGTTCGGTATCGAAATGATAACCGTAGAATATAAGGAGGACGGTCCCGATATGGACGAGGTGGAGCGGCTTGTCGCTTCCGATGAGAGCATTAAAGGTATCTGGTGTGTGCCGATGTATTCCAACCCGACGGGTATCACATACTCCGACGAGGTAGTCCGCCGTTTCGCGAACTTGAAGCCCGCCGCAAAGGATTTCCGCATTTTCTGGGACAACGCTTACTGCGTTCATCACCTTGTAGATAAAGAACAAGCTCATCTTCTTAACATAATCGACGAGTGCAAAAAGGCGGGCAACCCGAATATGGTGTTCGAGTTCAGCTCCACCTCAAAGATCAGCTTCCCCGGCGGCGGTTTGGCGGTAATTTGCGCGTCAAAGGAGAACATCGACTTTATCAAAAAGCAAATGGCTATTCAGATAATCGGCTATGACAAGCTCAATCAGCTTCGCCACGCGAAGTACTTCAAGAACTTCGAGGGCATTACCGAGCATATGCGTCATCACGCCGCGATAATCCGCCCGAAGTTCGAGGTGGTGCTGTATAAGCTCGAGCAGGAGCTTAAGCCGCTTGGCATAGCGAACTGGACAAAGCCCACGGGCGGTTACTTCATTTCGTTCGACGGAATGGACGGCACGGCAAAGCGCATTGTGGCTCTTGCAAAGGAAGCGGGCGTTACGATGACGGACGCGGGCGCTACATACCCTTACGGCAAAGACCCGCGCGACAGCAATATTCGTATCGCGCCGACTTATCCGTCCGTTTCGGAGCTGCTGCAGGCGATCGATCTGTTTTGTATCTGCGTTCGTTTGGCGTCGGTGGAAAAACTACTCAACAAATAATTGACAGCAAAAAAGTAAACCCCGAAGTATTTTTCGGGGTTTCGGCTTATATAGATCAGCGATTCTCCCCGCCGAAAGCGGGGAGAATCGCATAAATAAAGGTCTTGGTTTTTACGCTTGTGTTTTCAAATAGTTGTAGAACGCGCCCATATCGTCCTCGCCGCCCTGCAGAAAACGCCCGATACGGTTCATAACAAACGCGTTTGTGCCGTTATGTATCACGGTCATACCGACGTTGGACTGCGCCCAATTTCCGCCAATGTTCTTTATCACCATTATCCCGAAGAAGCCGGTCGCTCCTTTAAGAACGTTGTTGAAAAAGTCTGCGGGCGGAGGATTTTGTGCAAAGCCCTTTTGCAGCGCGTCGAGCGTTCCGCAATAATCCGCGAGGTTTTCCTCGTCAAAATTCAGCGTGATATTCATATTGTTCTTTACGAAGTCGATATAATCCAGCGCGTAGCCGAGCATAGTGTACTCGTGAGTTGCCGGGGCTTGCCCCGTTCTGACCTTAAGCATCGTTTCCGACAGCTTTTTGTCCAGCTCCTCGGGCGTAAGCGAATAATCAAACGTGTTCGGGATAGGCTCGCCGACCTCGATGTTCAGTTCCTCGGACATAATTTCCTCCTTACAAATAAGTCTATGGTGTTGCCCGTCACTCTTTGAGCCGCCGATCCCTCCACAAATCGTCCGCCGACGTTTTCCCTTTTTCCGTAAAATTTGGGAAAAGTCTTTTTATCAATAAATACAATAAGTAACCTATGACAGCACCCAAAGTATTGCAAAGCAAGTCGTCAATGGTACTGTCTCGATTACTGATAAAGCATTGCAGAAACTCTATTGAGAAGCTGCAGGATAAACCGATCATCGCTGCCTTTAACAAAGAAATTTTTTTTAATATGAATGGGAGAGAAAGTCCCAACGGCACGAACAAAGCGACATTTACAGCGAGTTCAACAATAACGGTCTTTGAATGAAACAGCCAATCTAAATGTCCTTGAATGACATAGTCCAGTACAATCGGAGTAAGTTGGGGCGAATTACAAGCAAACCTCCAAATGCTGAAATCAATGCTTTCACTGTCGATTATTTTTTTCCAAGCAGCGTCCCAAAAATATGATGGAGTTAAAGTCAAACAGACTATCTCGGCGATCCATACAACAAAGCATAACCTTATTATTTCATTGAGAAGCGAGCGGCGGCGGATCTCCTTGTATTCCGTTCCAAACTTGTGCTTATGTAAAGCACGACGCACAAACAAATAAATGATCATTATGACAAGAACAACGGGCAATGAGAAAAAAACATTATCAAAAACCCCGGTTTTTGCATATATCCATTTATGTATTTTTTCCAAGAACAGTCTCATAAATATCTAACCGTATTTCCCCGTTTCCTGCCGCAGCGCGTTGTTGTGTTATTTTTGTACCCGCCAATCCTCCGGCAGCCAGTCCCTCCACATAGCGGCTCTTTTATTGTTTATCATATCCATAATATTGTCGAATTTTATCGGGCTTCTTTTATAGAGCTGCGCCATACGCGCGGTATGCTCCTCCTCGGTTATGTACACGCGCCGATTGTTTTGGTTGAACTCCTTCGCGCAGTAGTCGCGCTCCTCTATTGCCGCGCGGCAGTTGTACAGTTTCTCAACAAGAGCCTTTGTGCGGTTTTCGATAGCGGCGTTCATAGAAGCATATTCCTCGTCGCCGATAACGCCCACATCCCAAAGGCGGTCAATGTTCTTACCGGCATTCGCCATTATTTTGACAATATCATTTTCGCCGAAGTTGTTGAACTCCACCTCGCCGCGCATATAGGTGTCAAGATGCCGCGTGTGGTCGCTTTGGTTCGTCATTTTGTGAATGTATTCATCCGGGTCGGGGTGAGACCACTCGAAGCAGTCGCGCAGAGGTCTGCTCTCCGCTATTTTCAGCTCGGAGCTGTTGATTTTGTCGATGTCCTCTTGGGTCAACTCGATTTTTTTGAGGTTCGGGTTGCCCGTTTTTGCGTTAATGCTCACGCCCTTTAAGTCAAAATTCCAGCCGGGCGGTGATGAGCGCTTTTCATCAAGCTTTATCCAATTATCCTGTGACATAAGAATACCTCCTTGTATTTCTTGTTACACATATTTTATCATATTATCCAACAAATGTCAACCGTTTTTTCTATGTACTTTTCTGATCTTCACCTTGACTGGCGCGTTCGGGTTTTCAACGCTTGCCGAACAGGGAGCGGTGGAAGTACTCGGTGTTGTGACGGTTTCCGGTGCTTTTTCGGGTGGCTTCGCGGGAGCGTCCGGCAGCTGTTCCGCCGCCTTGTAAGCCTCTTCGTAGAAATAGCCCTGTGAATTAAGCGGAGCTTTCCCGATGTTGGAAACGCGCCTGTATTGTCCGTCGCTGCAAAGCTCGCGAGCCTTTACGTTGTCCTCGAACATTGTGTTGAACATTCCGCATACGCGGTCTGCAAGCGAGTTGTCGAGTATCGGTGCGGCGACCTCGACGCGCTTTTCGGTGTTGCGCGTCATAAAGTCCGCGCTGGAGATGTAAACGCGGCGGCGTTCGTCACGCCCGAAAATGTATATGCGCGAATGTTCCAGAAAACGTCCGACTATCGAGATAACGCGGATATTCTCCGTTTCACCGGGAACACCCGAAATAAGGCAGCAGATACCGCGAACGATAAGCTCCACGCGAACTCCCGCGCGGGAGGCTTCCGCTAGTTTTTCGATCAAATCGCGGTCGGTGAGCGAGTTTATCTTGATACCTATGTATCCCTCTCGCCCGTAGGTTATCTCGTTGTCGATGAATTCCACAAGGCGGCTCTTCAAGCCCTTGGGAGCTACGAGCAGTCTGTTCGTGCTTTCAACGGTCGAGCCTATCATAAGAGCGTTGAATACCACGGAAGCGTCCGAGCCAATGTCGCGGTCGGCGGTCATCAGGGTTAGGTCGGTGTAGAGCTTTGAGGTGCGCTCGTTGTAGTTGCCCGTGCCGACCTGCGTTATATAGCAGACGTCGTTGCCGTCGCGCAGAGTTATCAGCAGCAGCTTGGAGTGTACCTTCAGCTCCTCAAGTCCGTAAATAACGGTAACGCCCGCCTCCTCAAGCTGCTTGCTCCAGCCGATGTTGTTTTCCTCGTCAAAACGAGCGCGCAGCTCTACGAGTGCCAGCACGTCCTTGCCGTTTTCGGCGGCTTTGTTCAGCGCGTTGATTATCTTGCTGTCGCGGGCGACTCTGTAAAGCGTTATCTTTATCGAGGAAACGTTCGGGTCGCTTGCCGCTTCCTCCAACAGATTTATAAATTGATTGATATTCTCGTAGGGGTAGTTCAGCAGAATGTCGTGCTGCTTTATCTGCTCTATAAGCGGCTTTCCCGAAACGATAGCCGGCGACTTCTGCGGCGTGAGCGGCTTGAAGAACAGCTCCGGATTTTTCTCCAGACGTTTTTCCAGCGCGGAAATAAAGCTCATAGAGAGCGGCGCGAACTGCTTGAACACAAATTCCTCGTCGATTTTCAGAATTTTCGCTATCGTGGAAACGACGTCCTTGTCGGGGTTTCCTTGGAACTCCAGCCGCACGGGGCAGAGCTTCTTGCGCTTTTTGACGAGCTTGCTCATAATATCGCGGAAATCCACGTCTTGGTCGAACAGCCCCTCGTCGATGTCGAGATCGGCGTTGCGCGTTACGCGGAAAATACACTTCCCGACTATCTCAAAATTGCCCCACACCAGCTTGGCGTAGCGGCAGATAAGCTCCTCGATAAGGATAAACTTGCCCGTGCCCGGCAGGAACACGATACGCGGCAGGTTTTCCGAAGCGGGCAGGATACCAAAGGTCGTCTTGCCCGCGCCGTCGGTTTTCTTGCGCAGCTTGCAGCCTATGTATATCTCGCCGCTTTTGAGAAACGGCACGGGGTGCTTTTTGTCGACAACTCCCGTGAATAGCAAGGGGCGCACCTCGCGGTTGAAGTACGCTTTGAGAAACGCGTCCTCCTCGGGGGAAAGCGAGTTCTCGGAAATATGCTCTATCCCATATGCGGAAAGCCCCTGCATTATCTCGGCATATGCCTCGTCCTTTACAGGCAGCAGCTCTTTAACGCGCTTCGCTATCTCCGAGAGCTGTTCCTTTGCGGTCATATTTGTCTTGTTCTCGCGATCCTTCGGGTCGTAGAGCATTTTGTCGTGCAGCGACCCTACGCGTATCATAAAGAACTCGTCAAGGTTCGAGCAGAATATCTGCACGAAACGCAGACGCTCAAAAGTTGGCGTTGTTTCGTCTTTTGATTCTTCAAGCACTCTCGCGTTGAATTTGAGCCACGAAAGCTCGCGGTTGTCATAAAACGGTTTTGACATAATATCAACTCCTGATCGGGTATTAGATTTATGCTTGATGCTCGTTTTTCAGCAGAGCGTAAACATAACAATCATCAAAAATATTTTCATTTTCTTTTCTTGGGAAAAGCTCCTTGTGTTCGGCTTCTCTCCTCATTCCAAGCCGTTCTGCCAATTTGACCGACTTTACGTTTCTTGTGTTGATCTCGGCAAATATGCGTCTGACCCCGAGTGCCGAAAAAGCATAACATATCATACCGCGTATACTCTCATAAGCATAACCCTTGCCTTGGTATCTGCCGTTGAAAGTATAACCTATCTCGTAACTTCCGCAGTCTTTTTTGGAAAAATAAATTTTGCCAATAACTTTGTTTTCTAAAACGACAGCGAAAAATTCTTCGCTTTTTGAAAAATTGATAGCTTCCTGAATGCATTTTTCTTTGGTAAATGTTTCATACGGCTCGAAATATGTAACCTCCGGATCTGTAAGAATTTCCGCAAGATCCTCAAAATCATCGGGAGTAAATTTCCTTACCGTCAGACGGTCGGTAGTGAATAGATCGGACATATGACCTCCTTAAAACCATCATTCGCTCTTAAGCTCCGAAGAGGTCTTGATAAATTCGGTGAACAGCGGGTGCGGACGATTGGGGCGCGATTTAAACTCGGGGTGGAACTGCACCGCCACAAAGAACGGGTGCGTATCTCTTGAAAGCTCCACTATCTCGACGAGCTTGCCGTCGGGCGACAGCCCCGCGAACTTCAAGCCCTTTTCCGCTATTTGTTCGCGGTAAATGTTGTTGAACTCATAGCGGTGGCGATGACGCTCATAAATAAGCTCTTCACCGTATACCTCCCGTGATATGCTGCCTTCGTCCAGCTTGCACGGGTACAAGCCCAATCTCATCGTGCCGCCCATATCAACGCCCTTCTGATCGGGCATTATGTCGATGACGGGGTGCTCAAACTCGCCGAATTCCGCTGAGTTAGCGCCGTTCAGTCCGACAACATTCCGCGCAAACTCAATGACCGCCATCTGCATACCCAGACACAACCCAAGATACGGGACATTGTTCTCGCGGGCATAGCGCACTGCCTCTATCTTGCCCTCGATACCGCGGTCACCGAAGCCCCCCGGAACGCATATGCCGTCGCAGTCCCCTAACATATCCTTTGCGGTTATCGCGTTGATCTCCTCGGAGTTTATCAACTTTATATCAACATTGCAGCCGCATACCGCGCCGCTGTGCCGAATACTTTCCATAACAGATATGTAAGCGTCGGGCAGTGACACATACTTCCCCACAAGTCCGACTGTAAGCGGCTTTGTGGCGTTTTCCTGTCTGTGTACCATTTCCTGCCATTCTTTGAGGTCGGGGTCTCTGTCCTCCAGACCGAGATGATAGCACGCTGAACGAGCCAAGCCCTCGTGCTCCAGCATAAGCGGCACCGCGTACAGCGAGCTTGCTGTTAGGTTCTGTATAACGTCCTCCTTGCGGACGTTGCAGAACAGCGCGATTTTTTCTCGCATTTCCTGCGGCACTTCCTGTTCGCTTCTCAAAACTAGTATGTTCGGCTGAATGCCCAAGGAGAGCAGCTCTTTTACGCTGTGCTGAGTGGGCTTTGTTTTCAGCTCGTTGCTGCCCGTGATATACGGGAGCAGCGTGACGTGAATGTACAGAACGTTCTCTCGCCCTTTTTCGTAGCTCACCTGGCGTATCGTTTCAAGGAACGGAGTGCTTTCGATATCGCCGACCGTACCGCCTATCTCTGTGATCACAACGTCCACGGGGTCGGCGGCGGAGTTCGCCGCGCGGTAAACGCGGTCTTTTATTTCATTGGTGACGTGCGGTATTACCTGAACGGTGCCGCCAAGGTAATCCCCGCGCCGCTCTTTATTCAGAATAGTCCAATATATCTTGCCCGTAGTAACATTGGAGTTGACGGACAGATTTTCATCGATAAAACGCTCGTAGTGTCCGAGGTCGAGATCGGTCTCCGCGCCGTCGTCCGTGACGAACACCTCGCCGTGCTGATACGGCGACATCGTGCCGGGGTCGACGTTCAGATACGGGTCAAACTTCTGTATCGTCACGCGGTAGCCGCGCATTTTCAGCAGCCGACCCAGCGAAGCCGCCGTTATTCCCTTGCCAAGTCCCGAAACCACTCCGCCCGTGACGAAGATATATTTTGTTTCCATTTTTTCACCCTCCGTTTGCATAAATACACTTATATTTATTATAACATATTCCGCCTTTTTTTTCAATAGATAAATCAAATTATTTTGTGGGTTTTGTGTAGATTTGTAAATGTTGTGTCGGAAAAATAACGATGTGAAAATGGCAAGAGCGATACGATAGCCTGCGAACACGGAAAAGGGGTTGACAAATGGGTGGAGCGGTGCAGCACGGAACGGAGCACTTTTTGTTCAATGAATTGACAGTTCATTAGGAGTGAATTTTCATTCACAATTGCATCCAAGCTCTGCTTCTGAGGCAGTTGGGATTCGAACCCTTGGGGGCGATACGAGCTTTCACGCTCGTATTGCCGATATCTTGCGGGCACCGCGAACGGCACTCCCACGCCACACCGACGATACGCTAACCGACACGGCGCGCAGTCTGCATTTTGTTTCCATTTTTTCACCCTC
>DILZ01000070.1:14830-16916 GCA_002425305.1 Ruminococcaceae bacterium UBA5579 | reverse complement strand
GAAGCAATTGGTTTTTTGCCGCTTTACGAGGAATATCGCGGGCGCGGCATAGGCACGGAGCTTATGCGGAGAATGCTGGAGCTTCTCGGAACGGAGGGTTACAAACGTGCTTCTCTCGCCGTGCAAAAGGAAAATTACGCGGTGAAGATGTACAAGAAAGTAGGATTTGAGATCGTCGGAGAGAACGAGCAGGAGTACATTATGCTCTGCAAGCTGTAAAACGAAAACAAGGATAAACGTTAAATTTACGGTTTCTTCAACAGGCGGGAGCAGCATTTTCCGTGCGGCAAAAAACCAATTGCTTCTTCCTGACCGGATCCGAAGCGTTTTTGGAAAATGCACTTGACTTTGCTTGCGAAATGCTATATAATTAATAGGCGGGCTGCCGGAACACGGTATGCCCTGTCTGTTAAAAAACATCGTTTGGATTAGGTGAACAATGCAGAAAATCTTAGGATATATTCGCCGCGCGTGTCAGGAGTTCGACCTGATAGAGAACGGCGATCGTATAGCCGTCGGGGTTTCCGGCGGCAAGGACAGCCAGGTCTTGTTGGCGGGACTTGCGAAAATGCGGCGGTTCTACGAGAAGAAATACGAGCTTGTCTGCGTGACGCTCGACCCGCGTTTCGGCGGCGTTGAAACGGATTACTCGCCGGTGGCAAGGCTGTGCGGCGAGCTGAATGTAGAGTTTCACTTGATAAAGACCGATATCGGCGAGATAGTATTCGATATCCGAAAGGAACCGAACCCGTGTTCGCTGTGCGCGAAGATGAGACGCGGCGCTCTGCACGATGCGGCAAAGGCGGCAGGCTGTAATAAGATAGCGCTTGGACACAACTATGACGACGCGATCGAAACGTTTATGATGAACCTCTTTCAAGAGGGGAGGATAGGCTGCTTTGCGCCGATATCCTACCTTTCACGCAAGGACATCACGCTGATAAGACCGTTGGTGTTCGCGCCCGAGCATACCGTGACGTCCTGCGCAAAGCGTAACGGCTTTGAGATAGTCAAGTCAAAGTGCCCCGCCGACAAGCATACGACGCGGCAGTCGATGAAGGATTTTTTGGCGGAGCTTGAGCATAGCAATCACGGAGTGAAGCAGCGGATATTCGGCGCGATGAGAAAATCGGGCATAGACCGCTGGGGCTATAAGAGCGGTTGACGGTTGTGAAAACGAGATGTCAATGATATTGTCGGGAGGAAATATGAGAAAACAGGTGAAATTGCCGCCGCCTAAGAACGCGAAAAAGCCGCAAAAAACGGAGAAAGAAAACGCGTTCAGCATTTTTGTGAGGGATCAGGGCGAGGGCGCGGGAAAGGTAGTTGTCATCGTCCTTAAAGTGCTGGAGCTTATCCTTACAACTGTTTTCTGTGTGATGCTGGGGATATTTATGCCCGTACTTATCTGGAACGGCAATATTGTCGAGGCGGAGGTCGCCGCCGATCCGTCCGCGATTTGGTGGCTGATATCATCGATAGTGTATATCATCGGATTGTTCGTTCTGATGCTTGGACATTCAAAGTCTGCGACCGTGATACATATTCTTGCTGCCGTGGGAACGCTTGTAACATACAGCCTCTATACGCGACTGTTTGAGGGCTTTGAAAACAACGGTCCCACACCGCTTTATATGCCGAGCCTGTTTATCACGATGCTCACGATCGCTATTATGCTTATTATCCACATCCCAAAGTGGATAGAACGCCGCATCGAGAAGGAGAACGAAGTCGCGCCGTCTATTCTGGACGACAGAAAAAAGTAGCGGACCGCCCCTCTTGATTTTTTTCGGGAAATATGATAAAATATACTTATATACTTGTATATAAACTTGCGGNNNGGGGAGAACCGCATAAAATAAATGCTTATATTTGTAAAAGCGGCTTTATCTACAAGCTGTATACTTAATACCTCGGACTGTTAGGTTCGGATTATCACAAAACTTTATTTATCGGAAATTAAGGTGCGATGTCACCTTAAATAATGTTCGGGAAAGGCGACAAAATGTCAGAAAAATTTCAAAACCAATATCTGCTTACCGATCTTGTAAACGAGGTTTCAAAGGTTATCAAGGGTAAGGACGAC
>DILZ01000070.1:11390-14815 GCA_002425305.1 Ruminococcaceae bacterium UBA5579 | reverse complement strand
ATTACCATAAACGGCGCGGGGACGTGCCGGGCGTGGGCAAGACCACTCTTGCGATGGCGCTGGGTAAGGCGTCGGGGCTGGCGTTCAGACGCGCACAGTTCACGCCCGACGTTATGGCGTCGGATATCACGGGCTTTACTATGTATAATAAAGAGGAAAACTGCTTTGAGTACCGTTCCGGGCTTGTGATGACCAATATCCTGCTTGCGGACGAGATTAACAGAACATCCCCGAAAACGCAGTCCGCGCTGTTGGAGGCGATGGAGGAAAAGCGCGTCACCGTCGACGGCACTACCTATATCCTCCCCGCGCCGTTTATGGTAATTGCTACGCAGAACTCTCAGGGGTATGTGGGAACGTTCCCATTGCCCGAAGCTCAGCTCGACAGATTTATGATGAAGATAAGTATGGGTTATCCGACTGTTGAGGAAGAGCAGCAGATAATGATGGACAGGCTGTACGACAACCCGCTTGACGACGTTAAGAACGTTATGACCGCGGAGCAGATAGCCGAGTGTATAGATGACGTAAGCAGCGTTATTTTCGCGGAAAGCCTTTGCAGATATGTTGCGGAGCTTGCCGCTATGACAAGAAATCACCCCTCGGTGGCACTTGGGGCAAGTCCCCGGGCTTCCGTGGCGCTTATGCAGGCGTCGCGGGCGTATGCGTATCTTCGCGGGCGAGATTATGTTATCCCCGAGGATATCGTAAGGCTGCTTATTCCCGTGTTCGAGCACAGGATAGTGCTGCGGCAGGAATCGCGCATAAACAAGCGCTCTGTGCGTTCGGTCCTTGAGGACGCGGTAAGCTCGGTAGTGCCGCCCGTAAGACGGAGTTGAACCGTGGTCAGAAATCGTGTTTTTTACCTCCTGACGCTTTTGGGGTGCTTTGCGTTTTCAATAGCGTATGTCGGGAAGCTGTCGCAGATACTGTTGTTTATCGTGCTGTTCTATCCCGTATTGGCGCTTGTTATGGCGATAGTTCAGCTTGTGTTCGCTAAGGCGGAATTCCGCGCCGAGCGCATAACGATACAAAAGGAACTGTCGTTCGACCTTGTGATAAGGGTTTTCAACCCGTTTATCTTTCCCGCCGTTCCGTTAGAGCTGATGTGCATTCTGCCCGACGGAAACACGGGTATGTTTTCCGAAAAGCGGCTGTTCGTTTCGCTTTCTCCTTTCGGAAAAGCCGAGATACCCGTGAAGTGCAGGCACAAATTTCGCGGGAGCTTTAATTGCGAGATCAAGCGGCTGTATGTTGTCGACCCGCTTAAAATAATCCGCGTTTCCAAGAAGTTCAACAAGCTCTTGCCGATGATATTTCTTCCGCGGAAGCTGGAGATAGAGGATATCATATTCAAATCGGCGGTGGAACAGAGCTTTGCGCAAAAGCAGATGAATTCCGCCGATAAGGAGGATTTTTCACACGTCCGCGAATACCGTGACGGCGACATTCTTCAATTGGTTCATTGGAAGCTCACCGCTAAGCAGGACGAGCTGATGATAAAGCAGTTCGACAGTATAAACGACCTACGCGCCGTGGTACTTTGCGATTTTGATCAGCAAAATGATATCGCGGGAATGACGCGCGCCGATATGGTGGTGGAAACAGCGGTAGCATTTGCGAGGACCGCGCTTGAAAAAGGAATTCACTCCACTGTCGACATCGGTGATTTAAGCTCAAGGCCGCCGCTTATCAGCGATCGGGGAACGTTCGATCTGTTTTTCGATACTATGGCGGTGATACCGCCCGATCTTGACACAGAGGATATCATCTTGATGATCGACAAGCTTGACAAAAGCAGCGCCGCAGTTTTGGTTTTGATAACGGATAAGCTCTCGGACGAGCTGCTTGAGCGCGCACGAAACGCGGCTCAGCAGGTGACCGTGTTTTACGTTTACCTGAACATTCTGCGTCAGCCGCTTGAATACGATCTTTCCGGCGAGCGTATTCTGTTTTTGAACGTGCTCGGAACGAGCGAGGACGCGCTTAAAATCGCGGCGGAGAATATACTCGCGGAAATGAGCGAGCAATAGCAGCCCTTATAAATCACGGCGTTTAAAGATGCCGGGGAAATATTTTCAAGGTAAAGGAGAACAAGCAATGGACATTAAAGCGAAAATTGACGAGGTAGTAAACAAGGTCAAGTCCGATGACGCGTTTGCGGATAAGTTCAAAAACGAGCCTGTAAAGGCTGTTGAGGACGTTGTAGGCGTTGATCTCCCAGACGATGTTATCAACAACGTTGTTGAGGGCGTTAAGGCGAAGATCAATGTCGGCGGCATAGCGGATAAGCTTGGCGGACTGTTCGGCGGAAAGAAGTAAGAGTTTAGAGGTAAGACATAAGAGGTAAGATCCGCACGCGTCTTACCTCTTACTTCTAACATTCTTACCTCTAAAAAGGAGGACTTTTTATGGCAACGATTATGAACGAAAACGAGCGTTTTCATTTGAAGATAAAGTACGATGATGTGGGCAAATATGTCATTCTCCCCGGAGACCCCGGGCGCGTGCCGAAGATCGCCGCGCTGCTCGATAACGCGCAGCAGATCGCTCAGAACCGCGAGTACAATATCTACACGGGAACCTTGAAGGGCGAGAAGGTGAGCGTTTGCTCTACGGGCATCGGCGGACCTTCGGCTGCTATCGCGGTCGAGGAACTTATTGACAGCGGCGCGACCACGTTTATCCGCGTAGGCACAAGCGGCGGTATGGATCTCAGGCTGTTCGGCGGCGATCTTGTGATCGCGGAGGCGGCTATACGCGCTGAGGGAACTTCTTACGAGTATCTTCCGCAGGGCTATCCCGCGCTTGCGGACTTTGAAGTCACTACGGCGCTTGTTCAAGCGGCAAAGGAGCTTTCCGAAAATGGGCCGGGCAAAGGATATCACGTCGGCGTTGTCCATTCAAAGGACAGCTTTTACGGCGAGGTGAACCCCGACGGCTCGGCGGTCGGCGAGAATATCAAGTCCCGCTGGGACAGCTACGTAAAATGCGGCTGCCTTGCTTCCGAAATGGAGTGCGCGGCGATCTACGCGGTAGGTATAGTGCGCAGCGTGTTCCCGCTGAAGATACGCTGCGGCGGCGTGCTTACCGCGCTTTGGAACGCCGAACGCTCCAAGAAAAATATGCCCGACACTATCACCGAGGATTCCTCGCGCGGCATAAAATGCGCAGTTCGCGCATTGGAGCTTCTTATCGAAAAGGATCAAGCGAGGTACAGAGAGTTTATGTCGAGAATGCACGGCGACATTCGTTGAGGGGAGTAAAGATCGTGTCAAAAATAGCTTGCAGCTGCGGTAATCTGATACCCGATATCAGCGACTGTCAGAGCTTTAAGGGATATATTTTATCCGACAAGGAGCTTTTCCCGTTTTATGATTTTGCCGATGAGATGATCGAATCGCCCCACCTCAACAAGGAGGAGC
>DILZ01000070.1:8536-11315 GCA_002425305.1 Ruminococcaceae bacterium UBA5579 | reverse complement strand
GACGGAGAATTTTCGGTTTTCGCGCCGGAGGGACACAATGACACCAGGGTGCTGGATTTCTCCGTAGGGGAACGCCCCGGACTCGTCAAAAGAAACAGCGGCAAACGCTGAATCAAAACCAAAAACCGCCCCNNGGCGGGGCGGTTTTTTCGGCTTGTTAAGGAGCGTTTCTCTCAAAGCGGAGAATTTCACCGATATTGGCGGCAAGCTCTTCAAGGCTTTCCGCATAGAAATCCGAGGCGCGTTTAAGTCCCTCCTGATCGCTTTCGGAAATATCCTTGACAGCCGCCGTGGCAAATCCCGCCTTTTGGGCGGTCCTGACCGCGAATAGTGAATCCTCAAACACTATCGTTTCCTCGGGCAGCGCGTAAATGAGGTCTGCGGCGGCGAGAAACACATCGGGTGAGTTCTTCGAGCCGTAATTCGAGCAGCTTACCGCGCCCGCAAAGAAATCTCCGATCCCCAGCCGAGCGAGTGCGCTCTCTCCCAGACGCTCATCGCCTGCGGTCGCCACGCTCATATGAACGCACCGCGCCCGCAGTGCCGCCAACAGCTTTGCCGCACCGTCCTTCAAGCGGACTTCATTCGTGTAGAAACGTTCTATCATACGCGTGAGGTGACGAACTATCTCCTCGGGGGAGTAGGACAACACATAGTGCTCGTGGAGATACCGCGTTCCTTCGGGCAAGGAAAGCTCGTTTATCTTGTCCGCCAAGCCGTCCTCTGGCGTTTTCCCAAGCTCCGTCAGATAGCGGGTTCCAAGGGTCTGCCACATTTCCGAGGAATCAAGCAGCGTGCCGTCCAGGTCGAATATCGCGAACTTTATCATTATTTCACCGCCTTCGGTAAATTTTAGAGAAATACCGATAAAATAGCTTATTATATTTAAGCCTTATTTTATTCGGATTTCCATAGTGATTTGTTAAATGTCTGCGGGGTCAAGATATAGCGGTGTTGTGCTGCCTTACAGCAGCGAAAGCTTTTGATCGAAGCCGATCTTACGCTCGGCGTTTTCACGAACAAGGTACTCTTTATCGACTTTGATATCGCCCCAATTCTTTTCAAGTGCGCGTCTGACCTGTTCGTCCATTTTTTCGTAAAAATCGGCCAAAAAGCGTTTCACTTCGGCAACGAAATCGCAATACGGCATTTCAAAAGATCCGTGCGGCGCAGTCCAGATACTTTCGCCGCTTTCAAGCGGAGCGTCGCCGTTCCAATAAAATTTCAGTTTATCTTCACAACAAAAGCAGCCGATATGCGGTCCGCCTATAAGGTGTCCGATGTCGAAAACCCTGTCATTGAGCCAAGCGCTTTTTTCGAGGTGCTCGTCATATAAGCGGTCAAATTCGGGATCGTCCTCGTTATCAAAAAGTTGCGCAAGCTGTTTTTCGGAGCGTTCCTCAAAATCCTCAACGCTGTCGTAAAGCTCCTTTGAAATAGGCTGCGATATTTTCCCGAAGACATCCGAAAAATCCTCCAAAAAGCGCGAGAGATAGTAGTCGTTGTATTGAATATTGTCCCACGCTTTCCGCGCCGCGTCCGAATATTCATATACCGTTTTATCGCCCGCCGTTATCCAAAGCAAGCCGTCCGTCAGCCCGAACCACGAAAGCGAATAACTGCCCTCTTCACCGAACGGAGCTATTTCGTCAAGGGTGGTTTTAAGCTCGAAATTTATCTTAAACTTACTCATTTGATCTCCCTTTGCGAAAGCAGAACCGAGTTTCTCGGGTCGCCGCTGTCGAGATTTTCGCGCAGTATTTTTATCGTTTCAAGCTCGGAAAACAGAACGCCGTCAACGGAAGCCTTTTTAACAAACCCCTCAAGGGTCTTGAAGCATTGATCGTCAAAGAAGAAATATGTATCGGAAAAACCCTTGCTTCTGTCATACTCCGATGAAATGCCGACGTGGTGCGGCTTGCCGTTTATTTCGACCGTGAGGTCTTCAAGCGGCGCGTTTGTGGCGATATCCTGTCTGAACAGGTCTATAATATCCGCAGGGCGGCAGACAAGCGGCTCCCACTTCGGGGCAAAAAAGTTTTTGATCTTTTCCAAAAAAGGCATTTCTCTCTCCTTTATTTGTAAGAAAAAATTTCACGCTCCGCAAGAAAGGGATCGTTACGCGGGTCGCCAAGCTCGTCGGAGCTTATTATCGATACGGTTTCAAGGCTTGTAAACAAAACGCCGTCAACTCCGGCTTTTTCACGGAACTCGTCAAGAGTTTTAAACGTCCGATCGTCAAGATAATATTCGATATCAAACGACTTTTTCGTCCTGCTGTCAAAGTCGGAGGTAACGCCAACTCTGTGCGGTTTGCCGTTTATCTCAATGTTCAGCGTCAACAGCGGCGCGTCTATTGAAACGTATTGAGCGATCAGTTCGATTATGTCTCCGGGGCGGCACAAAAGCGGCTGCCGGTTAGGCTTTCTTTTACCGAATATCGACATTTCAGTCCTCCAGCTTCTGCGCAAGCAGCGTCGAGTACTTGTTCCGAAACTCCGTGAATGTGCCGTTGTCCAGCGCCTCGCATATTTTATCCATAAGCGTGTTGTAAAAATACAGGTTGTGCAGAACCGCAAGCCGTCCGCTGAGCTGCTCGTCCGCCTTGAACAGGTGACGGATATACGCCCGCGAAAAATTGCGGCACGCGGGGCAGTCACATTCGGGGTCTATCGGGCGCGGATCGGTCTTGTACCGCTCGTTGGTCGCGTGCATTATGCCGTTCCAAGTGAACAGGGTCGCGTGCCGCGCGTTGCGGCTCGGCATTACGCAGTCGAAC
>DILZ01000070.1:0-8498 GCA_002425305.1 Ruminococcaceae bacterium UBA5579 | reverse complement strand
ATTGTCAACGGGAGCGTGTGGGATTACCGTATCGAGAATATGATACATCACGTCGGTGGGTTCGCCGACGGCAAGCCCGCCTATCGCGTAACCGTCCATATCCATTTCGGAGATCGTTTTCATATGCTCAACGCGTATATCTTCGTAAGTGCCGCCTTGATTTATCGCAAAAAGGAGCTGCTGCTTGTTTATCGTTTCGTCAAGCGAGTTCAGCCGCGCCATTTCCGTCTTGCAGCGGGCGAGCCAGCGTGTGGTGCGCTCTACCGACTTCTGAACATAGTCGCGCGGCGCAGGATTTTCAACGCACTCGTCAAATGCCATTGCTATCGTAGAGCCAAGCCGCGACTGTATCTGCATACTCTCCTCCGGTCCGATAAAGAGCTTTCGGCCGTCTATATGCGAGGAGAAATACACGCCCTCCTCTTTGATCTTCCGCAGCTTCGCCAGTGAGAACACCTGAAATCCGCCGCTGTCCGTAAGTATCGGTTTATCCCAGTTCATAAATTTATGCAGCCCGCCCATTCGATATACGATATCATCTCCGGGACGTAAATGCAGGTGATAGGTGTTGCACAATGCGACCCGCGTTTTGAGTTCCCGCAGATCAACGCAGGAAACCGCGCCCTTTATCGCGGCGGCAGTAGCTACATTCATAAAGAACGGCGTTTGAATATCCCCGTGCGATGTGTGAAATGTTCCCCGGCGGGCGAGGCCTTCGGTCTGCTTCAGCTCAAACATTTTTACGGTTTCTCCTGTTTTCTTTTTATTCCATACTTTTTATAGAATTTGTCAATATCGGCGTCTGTGCGTACAAGCTCGGCGAACACCAGCTTGTTTTCAGCTTTGCTGAAAAATCCGATAGTTGTTTCTCCGGTACAGGCGGAGCTTTCGATCTTGATATCTTCCACGGAAAATCCCTCGGGCAGTATAGCCGATTTGTTTTTTATAGATAATTTTTTCAGAGATTTAGACCACACTTTTTTGACCTTTCGCCCCGATATAACTATCCCGTCGCGTACCTTTCCGCTTGTTTTTCTGATACCGCCCGGCAGCTTCCTCACCTGTTGAACCACATTTGTGATATCGTCGACGGTCCTGAACCATGCGCCTGTGATAAATTTTTCCCTGCGCTGCGAAAGCCCGTTCATACACTGCTCGCGAACCACGAAATAACGCTCGTAGGCGTGCTTTACGGAATCCTCCCACGACATATAGACCTCGTTCATAGCGTTTTCGCCGAATTGACGCACCTCGTCGCGGTGAGAGGCGGCGAACTCCATTTTCGCGGCGATAGCCTCGGGATCGGCGTCTGTGAGCAGTCCCGTGTGTCCGTCCGTTATACCCTCGGAGGCGCAGCTGCCTTTAATAAGTATCGACGCNNGCTACTCCGCAGGCGGCAGCCTCGCGCACGACGATGCCGTTGGTGTCGTATTCCGACGGAAAAACAAACAGGTCGCCTGCCGTGTAGTAAACACGCAGATCCTCGCGGTCGTATATAGCGCCCGTAAAAATGCACTTGTCCATTATCCCAAGCTCTTCGGCGTAGCTTTCGATTTCGGCTCTGTCAAGGCCGTCCCCCACGAACATCATACGATATTTTATGCCCTTGCCGTCTATTATCTTCAGCGCGTCCAGCGTGAGCCGTATGCCCTTATACCAAAGCAGTCTGCCTACGAACATAAACAGTATGGTATCGTCGGGGATATCGTAGTAGCTGCGCATTTCGGCGGCGTCCTCCGCCTCGGCTCTGCCGCGCGGGAAATCCACGCCGTTTTCCATAACGACAAAGTCGCCCTCGTACCCGAGGCTTCGCAGATTTTCTCCCGCTCCGTGGCTTACCGTCCACACCTCGTCGCACGCGGAAATGTTCTCGATAATTATCTTTATGACCTGATTGGCAAGCGTTTCGTTTCGTATATCGCGTCTTATGTCTATGTCGAACTTGGTGTGATATGTCATTACTATGGGGATATTGGTTTTTTCCCGCAGAACCCTCGCCATCATTGTAGATGCGAACGGACAGTGAGAGTGTATTATATCGTACTCGTCCTTAACGAGCTTGTCCAGCGCTCTCGATGAAAACGGGTATCCCGCGCGGTAGCCGCAGAGCTTCTCGGTTATCGGCATACTGCGATACCGCACGACCTCAAACGGATAGTCGTCCTCCACATCGGGATAGTGCGGAGTGGCTACGGAGGCTTTCCCAAGACCGTCGTTTATGATGTTGGCATAGTTTATCACGGCGTTTGCAACGCCGTCTATTATCGGCGGAAACGAGTCGTTCATTAAGCAGATGTTGAGTTTTTCCGTTGACAAATTCATCAAGCCTCTCTTTATGGTTTGTGTTACTTTACATTATAACTCATTTTCGCTCTAAAATCAAGCACATTTTATAAAAATAAGCAATTTTCAAAAAGCCCTTGACAAATGTATGAAATCGTACTATAATGTGTTTGGTACGATTTCATACTAGCGGAGGGAGATTATAATGACAGCTACAAAAGAACTGAGGCGGTTTAACTATCTGGCAGGCGAAACCAACAATCTCTATCACGAGGCGGCGCTGAAGCTGAGACTATCCGACAGCGCTATGGCGGTGCTTTACGCACTGTGCAATGAGGGTTCGTGCGGCATTTCGTATATGTGCCGCTTTACGGGGTTGTCCAAGCAAACTGCGAATTCCGCGCTGCGCAAGCTGGAAAACGAGGAGTTGGTAAGGCTGGAGGCACTTGACGGCAAGCAGAAGCTGATAGTGCTCACCGCGAAGGGAAATCGGTTTGTGAAAAAAACGGTCGAGCGGCTTGTTGAGGCGGAGAACCGCGTGTTCAGTGGCTGGAGTGAGGAGGATCGCAGCGAGTATCTGCGGCTTACCGAGAAATATCTTGTTGAGTTTCGGCAAGAGGTAGACAAATTATAACTAACGAGTAATAACTATTTTCTATTAAACTAAACTGTTTTTGGGGTGAGCTTCCAATGAATATATCGTTATCAGAGCACTTTAACTACAAAAAGCTGTTTCGATTTACTTTGCCTTCTATCCTGATGATGATCTTTACGTCCATATACAGTATGGTCGACGGGATATTCGTGTCTAACATTGTTGGCGAAACCGCGTTCGCGGCGGTGAACTTCATAATGCCCGTTACGATGATTTTGGGCGCGGTGGGTTTTATGTTCGGTTCGGGCGGCAGCGCGCTTGTTGCGAAAACCCTCGGCGAAGGTGACAGCGACAAGGCGAACCGCATTTTTTCGCTTATCATTTACTCAACATTTGTTTCCGGCGTCGTTCTTGCGGCGCTTGGTATTGCGCTTATGCGCACAGTCGCGTCCGCCTTGGGCGCAGAGGGTGAAATGCTTGAAAACAGCGTTCTTTACGGGCGAATGATCGTGGGCGCTCTGCCGCTTTTTATGCTGCAAATGGCTTTTCAGAGCTTGTTCATCACCGCCGAAAGACCCAAGCTCGGACTTGCTGTGACAATTATGTCGGGCGTTGCCAATATGGCGTTGGACGCTCTGTTTGTGGCAGGATTTCGCTGGGGAATAGTCGGCGCGGCGGCAGCTACGGCAGTAAGCCAGATCGTCGGCGGCGTTATCCCGTTTGTGTACTTCCTACGCAAAAACGGCAGTCTTTTAAGGCTTGGGAAAACGCGTCTTAATTGGCGCGTTCTTGGCAAGACCTGCTCGAACGGCTCTTCGGAGTTTGTTTCGCAAGGCTCGATGTCGCTCGTGAATATGCTGTATAACACGCAGCTTATCAAGTATGCGGGGCAGGGAGGCGTTGCGGCGTACGGAGTTATGATGTATGTCAATCTGGTATTTCTCGCGATATTTATCGGATACGGCGTAGGGGTCGCGCCTATAATCGGATACAATTACGGTGCGAAAAACTCCACTGAGCTTCGCAATATTCGTCATAAAAGCACACTTATAATCGTTGTGGCGTCCGTTGTGATGTTGGCGGCTTCCGAGCTTTCGGCGGGCGTCCTTGCGGGTATTTTTGTCGGAAAAAATCCCGAGCTTTACGCGCTTACCGTGCGCGGCTTTCGGATATTCTCGCTATCGTTCCTTTTTGCGGGGATAAACATTTTCGGCTCATCGTTCTTTACCGCGCTGAACAACGGGCTGATCTCCGCGCTCATTTCTTTTTTGAGAACGCTGGTGTTTCAGATCACGGCGGTTCTTGTCCTTCCGCTGTTTCTCAAAACGGACGGCATATTCCTGTCGGTTGTGGTGGCGGAGTTTGCCGCCTGCGCGCTTACCATAACTTTTTTAATCGCCAAAAAACGAAAGTATAATTATTGATGCCGCACGATCAAGTACATTCCGCTCGTTTCCGGAGCATAGTGAAAAGCCCACCCCATTCCGCGCAGAATGAGGTGGGCTTGATCATCATATAACGATGTGATATTATTTGATAAGACGGATAGAGCCTATAATGGGCAGCTCCTTTGTTTCGCCGTTCACCGCGTTAACAATGCCGAGAATCGCCATAAGAAGGCAAGCAAGCTCGAACACGCCGCCGATGATAGCGAAAACGATCCTGATCCCGGGGATCAGCATACCGATACCGAGAACCACGCCGAATACTACCTCAACGATAAACAGGATAAGACCCTGGTTCGCGTGAAACTTTGAAAACTGCGATTTTCCTACCATTAAGGGTATGAGAACTAAAATACCGATATATGACAGTATGCCAAATACCTTATCGTTTGAATCTTCCATTGAAAATACCTCCGTAAAATTATTTTGTTAATAAATATTTTATCAAAAAATGCGCTCAAAGTCAAGCGTATTGTGCCACATTCGGTAATATTGGCTCTTTTTTGTAGGTTCAGCCAAAAAAATGGTCGGTTTTAGGGTCAAACTCTATGCAAAATATGATTGTCCTTTTGTCCGGGACAAGTTCTTACATATCCAACAGGTAGGGATTTGTGCGTTTTTCCGTATCGATATCGGTCGTGTCGCCGTGACCGCAGAACAGCTTGTAGTTGTGCTCGATCTGCTTTATCTTCTTGAGCGTTTCCCGCAAAAGCGACGGGCTGCCCGAATAGCCGTCCGTTCTGCCTACGCTGCTGCGGAAGATAACATCGCCCGTAAAAATACAGTCGAACCGGTCGCAGATAAGAAGACAGCTGCCCGCAGTGTGTCCCGGTGCGCTGAGCGCAAGGAAGTCGACGCCGAACAGCGAAAACTCCTCGCCGTCCTCAAACAGATGGTCGGGAGTTATCGGCGCAAACGGAGTTCCGCCCATAAACCAAGCCCAGCTTTTGTCCGCGCTTTGGAACATCTCGCTGTCAAGCTCCGGCGCGTAGATCGGCGCACCTGTCTGCTCGTGCAGCGCCGCCGCGCCCGCAAAGTGGTCGAAATGTCCGTGCGTTATTATTATAGCGCCAAGCTCCATATCGTTCGTTTCGATAAGCGCCATAACCTCGCCCGTGGACGCGGGATCGACAACTATCACCTTGTCCTCCTCCGCAGGGATAAGGTAGCAATTTGAAGCCAAAGCGCCCAACGGCAGTCCGATTATCTTGTCCATATAGCCTCCAAATTCCCGTATCATTGCTTTCCCGTTCTCTCCGCAGAGATAACGCCGGGTATCTTCTTTATCCGCAGCATAAGGTTCGCGAGCTGGTCAACGCCCGCTACCTCTATCGTGATAAGCAGATTGGTGTTTCCGTTTTTCAGTCGGTGCATATTTATCTCGTGCATGGGAATGTGGTTGCCCGCGATAGCCGCCGTGATATCGGCGATCACCGACGACCTCTGATCCGCTATGATATCGATCGTGGCGCGGTAGGTCTCGTCCTCGACGCCCGCCCACGACGCCTTTATCCAGCGATCCTTGTTTTCGGCGCTGTCCATATTGTTGATGACGTTTACGCAGTCCTGCTTGTGAATGGAAACGCCGAAGCCGCGCGTCACAAATCCGATTATCGGGTCGCCCGGCAGAGGATTGCAGCATTGTGCGAACTTGATAAGACAGTTGTCCACGCCCTCGATTATAATACCCTTTTGACGGGAGCGGCGATTGGTCTCCGCCGTTATCTCCTCGCTTGTCGGAAGCGTTTGCGCCTGTTCCCTTTGAGCGCGCGACTGACCTTCCTTTATACGCTGAACGATCTTCGACATCGTTACGCCGCCATAGCCGATAGCCGCGTAGAAATCGTCCACGGAATCGAACCGCGATCTTCGCGCGGTTTCCTCAAGCAGCTCGGGCGTATTCGGTATGCCGTTGCGCTTGAATTCCCGCTCCAGCTCCTCGCGCCCGCAGATGATGTTTTCGTCGCGGCGCTCTTTTTTGAACCACGAGCGTATCTTGCCCTTAGCCTCGGTTGTTTTGGCGATGTTGAGCCAGTTTCTGTTCGGACCGCTGTTCGGCGAGCTGCTTGTGAATATCTCGATTATGTCGCCTGTTTTTATCTGATAGTCGAGCTGCACCATTCGCCCGCCCACCTTTGCGCCGGTCATCTTGTTGCCTATTTCGGTGTGGATAGCGTAGGCAAAGTCGATAATGCACGCGCCGTTCGGCAGAGCGAAAACGTCGCCCTTGGGCGAGAACACATACACCTCGTCCTGCGAGAGGTCGTTTTTGATGGCGTCGGTTATCTGTTCTACGTCGTCCGCTTCGNNCAAGCTGCCTTATCCAGTCAAAGCGCTGCTCTCCCGCAACGGAGCCTCTCAGCCCCGCCTTGTATTTCCAATGTGCCGCTATTCCGAATTGTGCGGTGTTGTGCATTTCCAATGTGCGTATCTGCACCTCGAACGGTATGCCTTCTTTGCCTATAACCGTGGTATGCAGGGATTGATAGCGGTTTGGCTTGGGCGTCGCGATATAGTCCTTGAAGCGGTATGGCATCGGGCTGAACAGATCGTGGATAACGCCTAAAATATTATAGCACTCTATCACGGACTGTACGATTATCCTGACCGCGTAGATGTCGTAGATCTCGTCGAACGGTTTGTTTTTGACGTACATCTTCTTGTATATCGAGAAAATGGACTTCACGCGTCCTTCTATTATCGGTTCGGGCTTGATGTCCGTAATGCGCGAGCGTATCCTTTCCGTGATGTGGTCGATAAACGAATCCCGTTCCTCCTTGTGAACGTTCAGAAGGCGTTCTATCTCCTTGCAGCCGTAAGGATCGAGATAGTGAATGGCGATGCTCTCCATCTCTTCCTTAACGTCGCTCATACCAAGCCGGTGAGCGATAGGCGCGTAGAAGTTCATCGTTTCCAGAGAGGTCTTGCGCTGCTTTTCGGGCGGACGCGCGTAAAGCGTTCTCATATTGTGCAGTCTGTCGGCAAGCTTTATGATGATGACACGGATATCCTTGCTCATCGCCATAAGTATCTTGCGAATATTCTCCGCCTGCTGCTCCTCCTTTGTGTTCAGCGGCACCTGACCTATTTTCGTAACGCCGTCCACCATAAGGGCAACGTCCCCGCCGAAACGCTTTTTAATATATTCAAGCGAGGTTTCGGTGTCCTCAACGACGTCGTGCAGCAGCGCCGCGCAGATAGTATCGGTGTCCATATGATAATCCAGCAATATGCTCGCGACGGAAAGCGGGTGGGTGATATACTTCTCGCCCGAGGAGCGCATCTGCCCGTCGTGAGCCGAGTCCGCAAGCTCGTAAGCGCGTCTTATCTTGTCGGTGTCATAGCGCCTGTCTATCTCGCCGATCTGCTTCATAAGATCATCTATGGTTATTGTTTCCATTCACACACCCCATTTTGACAGATAGTATTTGACAATCAATAATTGACGGTTATTGCCGCTGCGCGGCTGTCAATCATACACTGCCAACTGTCAATTGTTTTGTTAGCTCCGCGATAAGTCCGCTTTGGAACAGATCGCGCTTTTCCTTAACGGGAACGGTTCTCGGAGCGCCGTCCAAGTATTCTATCATTCCCGCCTCGGCGAACGCGTCAAGCGTTATCCGCAGCATACAATAATTTACCGAACCGCCGAACACCGCCATATCCTCGGGCGGCATTTTTCCGTCCGCTCTGCGCACGAGGTCGTATATCGCCATAAGCTCGGCGCGGCTTTGCGGTATTACACGCGGCGCAAGACGTTTGTCGCAGCCCTCGCCGCGACATATCTCCTCATAAACGCGCGACGCGGCAAGAAATCTGTCCTCGCGGAATCCGGCCGGACGGTATTCCGCAAGCCGCAGCTGAACGCTTTCGCGGGAACCGTACGGGACGCGCAATCCCGTGCCGCTTTTTCTGCTGCGCGGCTGCACGGTAAGCTCCAAGCGCGCATTGAAGGACGGCAAATACACTTCGTTTGAGATCACCCAAGGGAATACGACGCTGCGCTGCATTTCCTTTAAAGTGCCGTTCGCTAGATTTTTTTTGAACGTCGGCGACAGGGCGGATATCATTGCGTCCGCCGAGATAAACGAATACAACGGCCGCGAAAGCGTTCAGCTGCGGCTTGCGGAATACCGTCCGGCCGGATTCCGCGAGGACAGATTTCTTGCCGCGTC
>DILZ01000127.1:737-18950 GCA_002425305.1 Ruminococcaceae bacterium UBA5579 | reverse complement strand
TGTTCACAAAGTCCTTTGCGACCTTTACCGTCCCGCAGCTATCGAGCAGCTGCACGTTGTCGGCGAAAAGGTCGGAGCGCACGTTTTTGATGAGGGTCAGAGCAACCCGGTCGAGATAGCTAAGCACGGTATAAAGTACGCGAAGGATCAGGGCTTTGATACGGTGCTGCTCGATACTGCGGGCCGTCTGCATATCGATGAAACTCTTATGCAGGAGCTTAAGGATATAAAGTCAACGGTTCATCCGAACGAGATACTGCTTGTTGTCGACAGTATGACGGGTCAGGACGCGGTAAATGTTGCACAGAGCTTTAACGACACTCTCGATATCACGGGCGTTATCCTTACGAAGCTCGACGGCGACACCCGAGGCGGTGCGGCGCTTANNCTTACCGTACTCGCTATTACGGGCAAGCCGATAAAGTTCGCGGGTGTCGGCGAAAAGCCCGACGATCTCGAACAATTCTATCCCAACCGAATGGCAGACAGAATACTCGGTATGGGCGACGTGCTTACGCTTATTGATAAGGCGAAGGCGAGCTTTGATGAAAAGGAAGCCGAAAAAGCCGTTAAAAAGTTGCAGGAAAACAAGTTTGATCTTAACGATCTGTATGCGCAGTTCGTTCAGATAGAGAAAATGGGCAACGTCCGCAATCTTCTGAAAATGATTCCCGGCATCGCCGGAAAGGTAAAGGACGAGGATATCGACGACAAAAAGCTGCCGCACACAAAGGCGATAATCACGTCGATGACGCCTCGTGAAAGAGAAAAGCCTTCCATAATCAACGCGCGGCGTAAACGCCGCATTGCGGCAGGCTCGGGCACGTCGGTTGAGGAGGTAAATCAGCTTTTGCAGCAATTCGAGCAAATGCAGAAGATGATGAAGCAGATGGGCTTGGGCGGCAAGAAGAAACGCTTCCCGCGCTTCCCTATGGGCGGTATGGGCGGATTCCCCGGAATGTGAGATAGTTGCTAGCAAATAGTTATTAGTTGTTAGTTATGAACCCAATAGATATTGGTTTGCTGATACTGACGGGGGTGCGTTATGGGACCGATGAGCGGTGTGTTGTTCCTTGTTGGTGTGATAATGGTTCTTGTAGGGCGCAACCGCAATAATGATTTCTTGTTCCGCGGGAGACTCGACTTAGATGATGGTGATGGAGAGTTTAATCGTATAAAATCCCTTATCATCGGATTGTCTCTTATAATTATCGCGGTCGTAATGTGGGTATATTTGGCGGTATATGGCGAACCCGAGCCGCTTCCGGACTACAACTCGATGATGAACAGAAATTCTTCACAATAAAAACAAGCCACTTGCATTAAAAATGCACGCTTGATTTTATATATTATAATTTGAAAGGAGTTAATTCCAATGGCAGTTAAAATCAGACTTAGAAGAATGGGCGCAAAGAAAGCACCGTTCTATCGTGTAGTCGTTGCCGATTCCCGCTTCCCGCGTGACGGACGCTTTATTGAAGAGATCGGCTACTACGATCCCACTAAAGAACCCGCTGTTGTCAACATTGATAAGGACAAGGCCGATGAGTGGATCAAAAAGGGCGCACAGCCTACCGACACCGTTAAAAGACTTTTGAAGTGAATTGAATGTTAGGTTAATATGGCAGAGGTATTTTAGAAATTCATCGAAAGCTAGGCATAATTTACCACGGCATTTAACCCCTATGGAGGGAATGTTATATGATGAAAGAGCTTCTTATCACCATTGCGTCCGCATTGGTCGAGGACAAAACAGCCGTTGAGGTTACCGTTGACGAGCCGAACGAGGAGGGCGTGGTAGTTTACCACCTTCACGTCGGTCCCGATGATATGGGCAGAGTTATCGGTAAGCAGGGAAGAATTGCTAAGGCGATCAGAACTGTTATGCGTGCAGGCGCAGTTCGCGCAAATGAGAAAATTTCGGTTGAGATCGATTGATCGAAAACCGCAACACATTTGCATATTAAAAGTACGGACAACGAGGTCTCATCAACTCGCTGTCCGTTTTCTTTTTCACGGTAAGGTGCTATAACACAATTCCCCCGCACAGGCGGGGGAAATATTTTTAAGGGTTTGTTTTCAAAATCATCCGCCTTCGAGATAGCGTTTGAATTCTGTCGGATCCTGACAGCGTTCGCGTCCGACTTCCTCGCCGATCTTGCCCATTCTTACGAGTCTTGCGAGATCCTGATCAAGCGTGAACATTCCTTCCTTCTTACCTGTTGCGATAGTAGACGGAATTTGATATATCTTGCCTTCACGGATCTGCGAGCCTACCGCGTCGGTTCTGCAAAGTATTTCCATTGCCGCGCAGCGTCCCTTGCCGTCAAGTGTGGGTACAAGCGTCTGCGAGATAATGCCGACGATGTTTCCCGCGAGCTGCGAGCGTATCTGTCCTTGAGAGTGCGGGGGATAAACGTCGATAATACGGTTTATCGTATCCGCCGCGCCAGTGGTATGCAATGTCGAGAGAACCAAGTGACCCGTTTCTGCCGCCGTTACCGCGGCGTTGATCGTTTCAAAGTCACGCATTTCTCCGACGAGGATAACGTCCGGGTCTTCACGGAGAGCCGCACGCAGAGAGCCTGCGAACGAATCAACGTCCGCGCCTATCTCACGCTGGTTTACCATTGCCTGCTTATGTGTGTGAACATACTCGATAGGGTCTTCGACCGTGATTATGTGGCAGCTCTTCTGACGGTTTATTNNAATCGTAAATGTAATTAACCAGGGTCGATCATCGCCGCCAATGTCGTTGATTTACCGGAGCCGGTAGGTCCGGTAACAAGCACCAATCCGCGCGGACGCATCGCGAATTCGCCCAGCGTCGCGGGGAGGTTGAGGTCGGACAGTGTGGGTATCTCGTCGCTGAGCAAACGGATAGCAACAGCGTGATAACCGCGCTGTCTGTATACGTTGACACGGTGACGGAAGCCTGTCGCCGAAGTATATGAGAAGTCTGTGTCCAGACCCTTGGATATCTGCGATTTGTGCTTTATCGAGGTTATCTGGTTAATTACATTTACGATTATCGGCTCGGTGCAGTCCTGATAGCCCGAAAGCTTTCTCAAAGAACCGTGCTGACGAACAATTGGCGGCAGACCCGCAGTAAAATGCAAGTCCGAGCATTTAAGCGCACGTGCCTCGTCCAAAATCTTGTTGATATCCATTACGTTATTTGTATGTTCCACTTGATAATCTCCTTTTCGTTAGTTAAATAGCAGATCGGAATTTGATGAAACCGATGACCGATTACTGTTGTTTGTTTAACTTCATTTTGAAAAATCAAACCGTGTATGTTGCCTTTACAAGCTCCGGTATCGAGGTCTTGCCCGCGAGAACCATTTTCGTGACGTTATCACGAAGCAGCAACGTACCGTTTTTCGTTGCCTGTGCGCCTATCTCCTCTGCCGTAGCTCCGGCGGAGATCAGCTCCTTGATATCGGGCGTAGTTACGATTATCTCGTGAATAGCGGTACGTCCCTGGTAGCCCGTATTGTGGCAGAAGCGGCAACCNNAACCGCCGCGCTTGGGTCTGTATATTTCCACAGGCTCTGTGCGGTTCATAAGCTTCAGATCCTCCGGATCTTCCAGCAGGTACTGTTCCTTACATTCATTGCAAAGCAGCTTTACAAGACGCTGTGCCACGATGCCGACCAACGAGCTTGCAACCATATACGGTGCAACTCCCATATCGACCAGACGGATTATCGTACCCGCCGCGTCATTGGTATGCAGCGTTGAGAGAACGAAGTGTCCCGTGATAGCCGCGCGTATCGCGATATCGGCTGTTTCACCGTCACGGATCTCACCGACCATTATTATATCCGGGTCTTGACGGAGTATTGAACGAAGTGCCGCCGCGAATGTCATACCGGCCTTTGCGTTTATCTGGCACTGGTTTACGCCGTCGATCTTTTTTTCGACAGGGTCTTCTACCGTAACTATGTTTACATTCGGCTGCGAAAGCTCGCCGAGTGTCGCGTAAAGCGTCGTGGATTTACCCGAACCCGTAGGTCCCGTAACCAGCATAACTCCGTTAGGACAGCGGATTATCTGCTCGAACATCTGGTAGTTATACTCGGTCATACCGAGGTCGGTTATCTTTCTTGCTTTATCGTCCGCAGTGGAAAGCAGACGTATAACGCATTTTTCTCCGTAAACGCATGGGATAGTCGAAACACGCATATCGAGGTTTACGCCGTCAATTCTTGTTCCGTATCGTCCGTCAAGCGGGATACGTTTTTCGGCGATGTTCATACCCGAAAGTATCTTTATACGGGTGATTATCGAGTTGTGGAATGACGGCGGTATTTTCATTTCCTGCTCTACAAGCTCACCGTCTATTCTGAAACGAATTCTTGTTCTGTCCTTGAACGGCTCTATATGGATATCGGTACATTGCGTACGGAAAGCCGTTTCCACCATCATATTTACAAGCTTTACGATAGGCGCGCTGTCGATACGACCCTCGGATTCTTCCTTTTCAAGATCGATCTCCTCGTCGCTCTCGTTCTCAAGCTCGTTCATCGTGCTGTCGATCGCCTGTGAAGAATAGAACTTGTTTATTGCCGCCTCGATCATCGTCTTTGTCGATATCTGCGGCACTATTTCCATTCCCGTCGCAACCTTCAGGTCTTCAAATATGTAGAAGTTTACGGGGTCGTTTGTTGCGACCATCAGTCTGCCGTGATTTATTTCAAACGCGAAAACTGTTTTCTCTCTTGCGATCTCCTCCGGTATCTTTCCTACCGCCTCGGTGTTTATCTTTCTTGAGGACAGATCGATAAACGGAACCTTCAGACGAATGGACAGCGCCTGTGCCAACTGCGTTTCGGACACAAGCCCCATTTCCAGCATAACGTCGCCCAACATTTTTCCCTCGCTGGAACGCTGCTTGGTAAGTGCTTCGTTAAGCTGTTTTTCGGTGATAAACCCGTTTTCCATCAGGATTTGTCCAATTGGGACATTTTTAACTATCGCCATTTGTAATTCTTCCTTTCGGGTAAACTTTTCCGAAAATTCGGAATTTATAAATATAATAATATCGCAAATCACTTGCAATATTTTATAGTTTGTGCTAAAATAGAATTAGTCTATTTATAGGAGGTTATTTTATGCCAATCGCTATGCACATTGCATACGCGGTACTTGCGTTTGTGTTAGGTTCTATAATAGGGAGCTTTCTTAACGTTGTGATACTGCGTACGCCGCTTCATCAATCAATAGTCAAGGAGCCGTCACACTGCTTCTCGTGCGGACACCGCCTTGCGTGGTATGATATGTTTCCGATCTTCAGCTGGATATTCCTGCGCGGCAAGTGCCGCTATTGCGGGGAAAAGATATCTCCGCGTTATATGATCGTTGAAGCAGCCACCGCCGTGCTTTACTGCCTTGCGTATCTCGTTTTCGGGTTCAGGCTTGAGCTTGCGTTTTCAGCAGTGCTGTTCGCGGTCCTTGTCGTTTTGAGCGCCATTGATATCGATCGGTTCGAAATACCGTATTGGTGCAGCATTACGACCGCTGTTTTGGGCGTTATAGCGATCTTCGTGTTTAAGGAAACGCCGTGGCACGAACGTCTTATCGCTATGGGTGTTATTATGGTTATATTCGTCATTCTTGTGCTTGTAGGCGGAATGGGCGGCGGCGACCTTCAGCTTATGATCGGCGCGTCGCTTTTGCTGGGCTACAAGGTTTTCGTCGCTCTGTTTATCGGAGTGCTAACCGGCGCGGTCTACGGTACGGTGAAGAAGCTGCGCGACCGCAGCGATGAAAAGGAGATATCCGATAAGCTCAAGAGGCTTGCAGAAGAATGGTATCAAAATCAGCTTGACCAAAACGTCGGTTATGTGACGGAGGGTCATGATGATATTATTGTCGGTAGTATAAGCGAGGGGGATCCCGATATAGAGTGGGAGTTCCTCGATGAGAATGTCTGGAGAGGTCTGCCGGATAAGGCAAAACTCAGTAGGGAGCTCAGAAAGAATATTACCGATGAACGCGAGGGCGGATTCAAGATCTTTATCAAGGGTGACAAGATCGAGCGCGTGAAATATTCGCGGAGAATGGTTTTCGGTCCGTTCCTCGGATTCGGTATCGCGACCTGCTGGCTTGTGGGAGGTCACTTGATCAACTGGTACTTAAGTTTAATGAGATAACTCTCATTATTCTAAATATTTTTACAAACATTCGGGGCGAGCTTGTCGCCCCGATTTGTTTGTATTAAGTTTGTTTTGCCAAATCAACTCTTGGGGACTACATAGTAGATGTATGTGTCCGGGTAGTAGTAGGACGTGCCGTTTATAACGTATTTACGAGAACCCATATTGGCGTCAATCGTGTTCTGGGTATCATTCAAAGTATTAACATCATTTGCAACGGGATCTTTATTCGGATCCGGATTGATAAATTCAACGTAAGAAACTCCTCTGAACGAACGAGGGGTTCTGTCGCGTTCCGCCTGCGAGACCGTGTTGTAGCAGTTTATACTGCCGTATATATCGGCGGTTATTTTATATCCGTTTGCGTTTGTTGCCGTCTCGTTGCCCGCAACGTCCTTTGCCTTAAACGTTTCAACGTTTATAACAGGGTACAATCCATTGTACAGCGAGTCGTCAAAGACCTTGTCTATCTCTCCTTTCAATGCATTGTTGGGATTAAGACTATCTGCTTCCGGCATTAGTGCGCCGGAATTATCCGAACCCGGAGCAAAGATGTTTTTCAGTTTGATATTGAGCAACATCTGCTTTTTAGGTCTATCGCTATCCGCTTTCAAGGAACTGTATTGAGGTGAGGCTTTGTCCTCTACCCAACAGATGCCCAGACAACGCACCTCGTATTTGGTGGCGTTGGGAATTCCGGTCGAGAGGTCGGTGGCGCACATAAAGTCATAAATTTCCTCCAACCCCAAAGCTGAATCCTGGACGACCGACTGAGAGTGTATTCGCGAAAAGGATGTGTTTTGAATGACTTGCGTCTTTATTGAGTTTCTAAGCGTGCCGACTATGTAGGCGTCGATAGTTTCCGACAGCCCGGTTGCGCGCGCGCTTTTCTTCCCGGTGTTTATCAAGTCCATTATCGGTGACGCAAAGGTGAACACACCAAAAACGAGTATTCCGAGCAGCGCGCACGAAATGATGACTTCAACCAGCGTAAAACCGCTGTTGCGCCGCTTTTTAAATAGACGGGCAGGGTTAAGTTTTTTCATTTACCCCTCCTTATGGCGCCGGCGCGGTTGTTTTCTCATAAGCGCCAAAGATATTGACATAATGGTTGCCCTTGTTATCCGTAAACTGGTGGTAAGTGCCGGGAGTGCTGGTAGTTCCAAAGCCAATGGAGGTGAGCTTTTCGTTGAACTTCACCTTGAATTTTATCGGCCTATTTTGGAATCCTCCGGTCTCGCCGTGGAGATTTACACCGTTTATACCGCTCTTTTTGGTATACTTAAGAACTTGCCCGTCCTTATTACCGCCGTTTACATTCTTGATGGTTGCCATTTGCCCGTTAGCCTTATCTTCACCAAAGAACAGCGAAACCTGCGAAATGTTTTTTCTGGTGGGATCAACGGCGGAGTCGTCAACCGTAACGGTAAATTCGTATTCGTCGTTGGCACTGTCATAGGTGTAAGACACCTTTACGCTGTTTATGCCCTTTGTGCCGGTGATTCGCGTATCAAAACGCGACATCTGCGACGATCCGCCCAAATTGGACAGGTCGGAATCGCCTGATTCGTTTTCTCCGGGGATATATTTGACCTCGCCATTTTGGCCATCGTAAGATAACTTTCCTACGAAGTAATTCAGGCCGTCTACCTCTCCAACGGTTCCGTCTGCCGCTCTCAGCTGATAATCAAGCTCCATCGGCATAGTTTTACCGTCTTTGTCCGTGAAGTTTAACTTGAGTGTACCGTCTTTATCTTCACCATCGTCATATGTTTTGTCTTTGCCTTTTGCGATGAGGTCCTCTTTCTGGTTTTGCAGATTTTCCTCATATTTCCTGTTATCCGTCTGGCGGTTTATAGTGAGGTTCAATACCTGCGCTATCATTGTCGCCATTATGGAAAACACCGCAAACGCAATTATGATTTCCACAAGCGTGAAGCCGCTCTTTTTTGAGAATAATTTTTTCATAATTCAAGCGCCTCCTTCTATTACTTATATCCGCCGACACTGATTTTCCAGCTCTTGGTCGTGCCGGAAAGCTTGCCGCCCGACATACTTCCGCCGCCGGTCATTCCGGCAATCTCGTTCGGCATTTTGTCGGGATAGCAGCCGATAAACGAGTTAAATCCGGAAAGCTCATAGTCGCCGACGGTCATACCGCCGCAAAGTCTGATAAAGCCTTCACCGGCGTCTACGCCGTTTGCAATATACGACATATACGGCGCGTAGATAAATCCGAAGAACGGACTGTTTTTGAAGGTCGTGCCGTCTTTCGTTGTCGCGAAGCGCATCTCCGCACTTTCCTCGCAGGATACTACCATAAAGTTAGTGTTCGGATATACGATCTTACCGTCTTTATCGGTTACCCACTTCTTGTTGTCGTTTGACATCGAACTGTAGAATTTTGCGAACTCAACATTGTCAACGTGGTTCGCGCACCAATCGGTTCTTGACGCCTTTTCGGGGTGGCACTTGGAGCAATACTTGTTTACGTTTCCATGTATAGAGCAGGATACCGCTGTTAAAGCGCCGCCGCACTCGTTGCATTTCGCCGTAGAGGTGGACATAGTGAAGCTGCATCCGTCGCCCGGCTCACAGGTTTTATGGATATACGGAACAATCTTATAAGACGATGCATCCTGTCCCTTTACTCCGGTAAAGTTAAGGTGACCATTGTTTGTTTCAACCTTACCGCCCTGGACAAACCACCAGCCCATATGCGATGTAAGCGTATAGCCGCTGTTTTGATATGTTACTCCTGCGGGGAGGTCTATCAATACTATGCCGCGTCCTCTGATAAGAACATGGCGCATATTGTTTCCGTTGATGTCGCCTGTTGGAGGTCCGAAAGTTGTCTTCACAACCGGATACCAAATTGTTTCTTCGTCAATAAACCATGAGAACTGACCGTCTCCCGTTACGTCGCTGAGCTTGATGGTCATAATGTTGGTGGGGTCGTCGCCGGTATCGATCAGGATAGTTTGGCTGTGATTTTTGTCGCCGTGTGTCCATACACTGTCGATAACCAACGAGTTTCCGATAACGCCGTTCTCGTTTCCGCCATTACCCTTGATGTACTTCGCGGAATCAACGTTTTTGTCATACGCGATAATATATGTGCTTTCGTCAGGACCGTATTGTGTGCCCTTATCGTCTGTCCAATTACTGCCGGTAGCGTTGAGCCTTATATCAATATGCTTGGCGCTTTCGGTGTTTTTGCTGAGGTCCCACTTGTAGTAATCAATGGTCTGCGTTTTTTGACCGAGCAGCGCCATTGCCTCGTCATAGGTCATACCATCAGCGAATGTGCCGCTCTTCGGCCACTCTCTGACAGCGTTTCTATCATTCGGCTTAAGCGAGCTGGTTTTCGCCGCACGCTCCGCAGCGGTGCCGGTTACATATATTCTGGAGTTGGATTCGGGACCGTTTCCGTCGAAACCGGTTACGTTGCCGTTAACAAATACCCACGTATTGGGTTTTAGTTTTGACGCGTTATAGTTCAGATCGCCGTTTATATATACGCAGATATGATCGGGAAGCGGATTCGTTGCGCTTTTGTAATAGCCGCTGTTTTCGACCTGGAAGAAGTTGTTGCCGCTGTTGAATGTAAGGTCGCCGCCGACAAGTATCTGGCTGCCGCCGCGCACCTTAAAGTCGTTTCTGATACTGGGATAGAAGTTTCCTCTGATAGCCCAGGTTACCGGTCCTATCTTATTAATATCAACTTGATGAATAGAGGCGCGGTCACCTGAGTCGTTAAGAACGCCCATTGCGTTGCCGCTCATCATAAAATCGCCGCCCGTAGACAGGTTCTGAGCGATTCTGTTGTTACCTTCATGGCTATATGTACCCATATAGGTAAATTGGGTATCATAGAAAACGTTGGTAAGATAGTAGCCGCCGTTGATATACGCGTCGTTGGGGATATATCCCGATGCCGCGAACAGCTCGGNNGCCGTCACCTCCGCCGATAAAGGACGGGTTGTCTTCTTCGTTATATCCTATCATAAGGTGAACGGCGTCTCTGTTTCCGCCCACGGAGGACATAACCATAATATCAAATTGCTTATCACCGTTGACATCTTCTAAACGAGTGATAGTTACCGCATACGCACCAAGCTGCGATGCGTCCTCGCCCGTTGCTACACTGGGATCAAGGCTCTTAAAGCCGTTTGCGTCTGTAGTGATAGACTCACCTACATCAAGATCTTTCAGTGTCTGCAGCAATACGCCGCCGCCTTCGCCGTGGTTGGAAGGGTCGGCGATACAGTTCAATATGATGTCCGCGATCGACTGCGCCGACTGATTTGCCTGAATTTGATTAAACACGGCATACTGCGTCGCGCGCGCCGACACCATAGAAAAATACATCGCCATACACGATACCATCAGCGCCGTCATCGTGCTTATGACCATAAACAGCGCACTTCCGCGATTGCTGAGGTATTTTCTGAATACGTGTCGCATAGAAATTCTCCTTTCATAAATTCGCAATAAATAAAAGTTCCAATATTGCGGCTATTGGCGCGAGTTTTCCCGCGCCTTTTGCCGTTAAAATTATGATGCTTCGTTTACAAGCTTATCCTGCTCGTTAAGGGTAGCCGCAGGATCCTGCATACCCTCTATGCTGTAAAACGTGATCGTGCAGGGCATCTTGATGTGATAATAATCCAACGGAACGCCGTCCTTGTCGGGGTCGCCGTTAGGTGTAACAACGGGCTGCGGTGTATCGCCGCTTCCCTCTCCGCCGTTTCCTTCGGCCGGTGTAGTGGGCGTGGTGGTTGTAGTGGTGTTATTATCCTCATTGTTGAAGCCGGTAACTTTATAACCGGTGTTTTCTAAAAACTGCTTTGCCGCTTCCGGCTGTGCATCGTTAAGAAGGCTCAAAGCCTTGCCCGCGTAAAGCGAGTGAGTCATAACATCTTCAAAGGTGACATTATCAAGCTCGATGGTCTTTCTTACGCCGGATACATTATAGTCGTTAACTTCATCGATAAACTTCAGCAGATCTTCAAGCGTCACTGCCTGCAGCGTGAAGGAAACCGTCGTTGCTCCTATCATCTGCGACTCACCCAGGATAAGCTGAAGAGCTGCCTGACGAACGAGTCTCGGGTCGAGCGCCGTGTCTTTACCCTGATTTACATAATCCTTGAGGGCGTATTGTACTCCGCCGGGAACAAAGACGTATGAACTAAGGGTAGCGGTTGAGGGTTCGGTAACCTTAACATCCTCTACCAGAACATTTGCCTTGGTTTTGGAAAGGAACTCCTGGAACTTCTTATCCGCCTCATACGCGGGGAGTTCAGGATAGAATCTGTCCGCCATATTTTTGCCCTTGTTGTACGCTTCAAGTATTTCGGCTTTCAGCGGTTCCATTTGTTCCGCTTTGTTTATCGCTTCGTTATATTCACTTTCTTTGCTTGCGAGCGTTGCCTTCGTTTCAAAGATCTTTTCAATTCTCGGTTTTATGAGCAGGAACACGCCTGCTACTATTATTATCAGAACTACGACAACTATCGCCGCGATACGTTCTTGCTTACTCAGCTTCATTATTCAGTCACCTCCGTTGTTTCGTCTGTTTCGTCCGGTTCGGGCGTTGGCGCTTTGTAATTTTCAAAGTCCGTGTTCAGATTAGTGTGAACCTCATCATTGCCCATCTGAATTTCCATTGTCATCTCAAAGCTGAATACGGTACCGAATTTATTCTTTTCTTCAGAAACGATTATTCCGTATGCTTCAAGGTCGGAGGCATTCAATTTTTCGTACCCTTTGTATAGTACATTTACAAAATACGGGTCGTCGTACTTGTTCTTTACCTTTGTAATAAGGTATTCGGCATATCTTGACGGTATCGACGAGGGATCTCCCTTAGACAATCCCTCAAGTCTTACCGTAACAATGTGGTCGGTAACACTGAAAGCGGTTATCGCCAATTCCTCTTCATCATCTGTTTTAAGGAAGCTCGTGTCCTTCAGCGGAGCCGCAAGCTTGTCATATACAAGCGATATAGCCTTCGGTTTGTAGTCGAACAAGAACTGTGTTCTTGTGATGGTATCATTATAGTTGTTGAAACCCGCAAGCATCGCGGTACGGGAATCTACGACCTTAAGCTTCTGCTGCAGCTGCGGATTTTGTATATCCCTGGTGATGCTGTCTATCTTGTTGTTGTAGTTGTTGTTGATAATGTTGGCCGCAAAGCAAATACCGCCTACAACACCTGCCGCCAGCACCGCGCTTCCCAAGAGCGCAAGTCCGAATTTTCCGGAGCCTTTGGATTCCTTTGCGGAGGTAGCTTCGAGCAGGTTGATGTGTTCGAGGTCTTTATTGCGGCTGTAAAGCGCGCCGATAGCGTTCGCAAACTTGGAGAAGTCAAACTGTGCCGAGGGCGCCGCGACTATCGTGCTGGGCATTGACAGCATATTCGACGGTACGTTGAACGAGGAAATTGCGTTCGATATCTCGATAAAGCTGTCGATTTCGCCGTAGAACGCGATCTCCTGCAGCGGCTTTGAATTTTTACGGCCTCTGATGAAGTTCATCATACCGAACAGGTTGTCATAAACCGCTTGAGCAACATAGTTTACATCTTCTCCGCCGTTCTCGTCCGCTTCAAACTGTGCAGGCTCGATAGTGGAGAAACGCGAGAATGCAAGCTGATTTTCCTCATACAGGTTCATATTGATGAAGTTCTTGTCGATCTGGATAAGCAGCATCGGCATTCTGTCCGCCATTTTCGGAACGTTCGTGATAAGGCGCGTGATCGAGTTGTTTGCTATGTACACGCCCTTAAGTGCCAGACCGATCTGAGAGAACAGCCTTACATAGCCGTCGACCAATCTCTGAGGACAAGCGGATGCCATTACCCTCAGCATTTTGTTGTTTTCCTCGTCCTCTGTTTCACCTGCTATGGTAAATGATATGTTGTATTCCGCGCTGATGTTCATCGTCGACTGGATCATAGCCTCGATGATGGCGGGGTTCTTCATATTCTTCGGCTTCGCTATCGTAAGTTCCTTATAAACGATAGCGCTGGAGGTTATGGACACAACGCAGTCCTTTTCCTTGATGTCCTTGGATTTGATGATGTTGTTCAGCTCTGCCGCGACCATAGGAACGTCGGTTATGTAACCGTTGGAAACCATTCCCATGGACAGCTCACGCATATCGGCATCCTGAACTTTGATCTTGTTTCCTGAGTGTACGCCTCTGACAAGCTTGACTTGTCTGTCGGTAATGTCTATTGAAAGCATATGTTTTCACCTCATACAAAAAATTTACTTTTTGGGTTCTGTTAACCGCTGTTGCCGGCAGCCAGCATTCCGCCGTAGAGCATCGGGAATACGCCCGCGAGGAAGAAGCCTATTGCAATACCCATAATGATGACCATCAAAGGCTCCATCATTGCAACAAGTCTGGCTATTGCCGAATCCGCCTCGTCGTCGTAGAAGTCGGCGGTTTTTTCAAGGATCGTATCCAGCGTACCGGATTCCTCGCCGACATATATAATTGAGGTGAACATTCCCTCAAATATACCCGTTTTTTCGATCGCCTTCGACATCGCTTCACCGAGCTTTATGTCGTTTACGACCTCCTTGAACCGTTCCTGGACATATGTGTTGTTGATTACAGCAACGGATTTTTCGATACACTCTACCATTTGCAGACCCGCGCCGTAAAGGTTCGCCATATTACGCGCAAACGATCCCGTATATATCTTTCCGACAAGCTTTCCCACCTTGGGCATCTTCAGCTTGAATTCGTCTATCTTGTATTTCGTGGACGGGACCTTGTTGAGTATCTTTACGGTCACTATCAAGGCAAATATTACGATGAGATATACATACCAATAATTTATCAGCGAATCCGATACGGCGATCAATGCCTTGGATATCGCCGTCAGGTCATTGGGGTCCATCATAGCTACGAACGTAGGCACAATCTTGACAAACAGGAACACCATAACGCCGATCAACAAAACGCCCAATACAATGGGGTAAACCAATGCGCCTTTTATCTTGTTTGCGGTTTTGTTCGCGTTCGCATAATGGTCGGACAATCGGTTGAACATCGCGTCCAACGTACCCGAAGCCTCGCCGGCAGCCACAAGGCTGACAAACATTTCCGGAAAGACGCCCGGCTTTGATTTCAAAACTTCCGAAAACGAGCGACCCTTCTGCACTTCCTCGTAGATATCCAGCAGTATAGCCTTCGCTTTCTTGTTCTCCTGCTGCTCCTGCAATATGTACAGCGCTCTTACAAGCGACAGGCCCGCAGAAGTCATGGACGACAGCTGACGGCTTATAAACGACACTTCGTTTGTCTTGAATTTGTATTTTACGTCCGCAACGCCATCTCCGAGATCCTTGTAACTGGTGACAAACAGGTTTCGCGCTTTCAGCTTTGACTGAAGGTCCTTGAAATCATCAGCCATTTCCGTGCCTCTTATGGAGCGTCCGCTGATATCGGTGGCGATATAAGAATATTTATTCACCTAAAAACCTCCGTTCCCCAACAATTCAATGTTGTGAAATTCAAGCGGTAAAATTTGTTTTTGGGCGCAATTTGCCCATAGCCGCTTGTTTAATAAATAAATTATACCATAAATTTTTTATTATTTCAAGCCTTTTTATCCGATTTTTTAAATTTTAATAAAATTTCTCTCGTCTTTTCGTGTAGAATTTCAACACAAATATATGTGCAATATCACCAAACAATATCGGCTTTTGTGAGAAAAAAGTTTCACAACACAATATGATGTGGTTATTTATAAAACCTGTCATCTTTATTGGATATTCTTTGTTTATGTTCTTGATTTTACCAAAACAATGTGCTATAATATATGTGTATGGGGACTTCCCGCATAAACCGTTACCGGATTTCAAAGGAGAAAGCTATGATCGACAAAACTTTACTGAAAAACGATTTTGAGGACATCCTGCGCGAAATGCGCCTTTGCGGCAACAGACGAACTCCCGTGCAGCTTCACAATGCCTTGGCACGCGCTATTATGAAGCAGGCGATCCCTATGATGGGCTGCTGTTCGCCTTCGGGCAGAAGCGCGGCTTATCTTTCAATGGAGTTCCTTATGGGGCGCGCGGTCTACAACAATATACTTTGCCTCGGTCTGCACGATTACGCCGAGGAGCTGCTTAACGGCGCGGGCGGGGATCTTGTCGATTTTGAGGAGATAGAGGACGCCGCGCTCGGAAACGGCGGCTTGGGAAGACTCGCGGCTTGTTTTTTGGACAGCGCCGCATCTATGAAGCTGCCGCTTAAAGGCTACGGTATCCGTTATAAATTCGGCTTGTTCAAACAGACGCTGGAGGACGGCTTTCAGCGCGAATATGCCGATGATTGGACGAAGTTCGGTGACCCGTGGAGCGTCCGCGCGGAGGAAGAGTCTGTCGTCATTCACTACTCCACCGGTGATGTAAACGCGGTGCCTTACGATATGCCGATATTCGGCTATCAGAACGATTTTGCGGGAACGCTCAGGTTGTGGCAGTCGGAGAGCCTCGGAGAGTTCGACTTTGCGGCGTTCAACCGCGGCGAGTATCTTACTGCGTCCAAGGGTCAGATAGACGCGGAGAACATCTCCTGTACGCTCTATCCGAACGACGACACCAAGGAGGGAAAGCTTCTCCGCTTAAAGCAGGAGTATTTCTTCAGTGCCGCATCTATGGCGGATCTTGTGCGCCGTCACCTTGCAGCGGGCAGAAAGATCGATACATTCGCCGAATTCAATTCCATTCAGCTGAACGACACGCATCCCGTCATCGCGATACCCGAGCTTATCCGCATTTTCGTAAAGGAACACGGAATGTCGTTCGAGCAAGCGTTCACCATTGCGAAGAAAACCTTCAACTACACCAACCACACGATTATGGCGGAGGCGCTCGAAAAGTGGAGCGCGGAGCTTATCGAGGAGCTGCTTCCCGATGTTTACGCGATAATTCTCCAAATTAACGAGGAGTTTATCTCGGATATGTACCGCCGCGGCATTCCCCGTGACCGTATAGAGGGTATGCAGCCGGTTTCGGGCGGATCGGTGCATATGGCGAAGCTCGCGATATTCAGCTCGCAGTATGTCAACGGTGTTGCCAAGATACACACCGAGATACTGAAAAACACCGCTCTGAACGATTGGTACGAGCTGTTTCCGGAACGCTTCCAAAACAAAACAAACGGTATTACTCCGCGTCGCTGGCTTGCTTTGTGCAATCCGAAGCTCTCCGCGCTTATAACGGAGCTTTTGGGGAACGACAAGTGGATGACCGATCTCACTCAGCTTTCAAAGCTGCGGCAATACGCCGACGACCGTGCGGTGCTGAATCGTTTCGCGCAGATAAAGCGCGCCAACAAGTGCGAGCTTGCGGACTACATCGAGCTGCACGAGGATATTCGTATCGACCCGAATTCGATGTTTGATATTCAGATAAAGCGGCTGCACGAATACAAGCGCCAGCTTCTTAACGCGTTCGGTATCTTGTATATTTACTATGGGATAAAGGACGGCAGCATAGCGGCGTCCAATCTCGCGCCTATGACGTTTATTTTCGGTGCTAAGGCGGCGCCGGGATATGCCCGCGCGAAGGCTATCATCAAGTTTATCAACGAGGTCGGCGACCTTGTTAACAACGACCCGACGATCAACGGCTTGCTCAAGGTGGTGTTCATTCAGAACTACCGCGTTACCTATGCCGAGAAGCTGGTAGTTGCGGCGGACTTGTCCGAGCAGATATCCACGGCGGGCACGGAGGCTTCGGGTACGGGCAATATGAAGTTTATGCTGAACGGCACGATGACACTCGGCACATATGACGGCGCGAACGTCGAGATATGCGAGGAAGCGGGCGAGGAGAACAACTACATCTTCGGCGCGCGTGTGGACGACCTTGCGCGTATTATGCCGAATTACGATCCGCGCAAGGCTTATTCGGAAAACACCCGCATTGCCCGCGTGATGAACACGCTGATAGACGGCACGTTCGACGACGGCGGCACGGGCGCGTTCAGAGAGCTGTATTACTCGCTGCTGGACGGGGCTTCGTGGCACGCGCCCGATCACTACTACGTCCTCGGCGACCTCGAGAACTACGTTCAGGCAAAGCTGAAAGCCAACAGCGACTACAAGTTCAATCCCGACGAGTTTATCAAAAAGAGCTGGCTGAATATGGCGGCGGCGGGCAAATTCAGCTCCGACCGCACGATAGCCGAATACGCGAACGATATCTGGAAGATCGAACCGGATAAGGACAAAAAGGTGTAATACCCGTTTTAAACAAATTTCTCCCCGCCGGCGGCGGGGAGTTTTCGTTTTATTCAACAAAGTCTGTGTCTGACGCAATTTCCGCAGGCATAGTCATTCCGCATTCCATATTATCCACGACCTCGTCAATGGATTTCTCGGGTTGTTGGTTTTCGTCCTCGTCGTCCCAAAGGCTGTCGTGCTCCTTGCGCTTTTCGTTCTTCACCATTGCTGCCATATTCTTCGCCATCTGATACATATCCGAGTTGAATTCAAGCAGCTTTTGTTCGTCCTTCGGCGGCACTTTGTCGCCACGTGCTATTCTGCGTGCTATTTCAAGGCACTTTGCGTCGTTCTCCGCTTTTTCCGCCATAGCGTCGCCCTGCCGCTTGGACGCTTCCGCGTTGTAGAGCAGGTTCTTCTGCTCGTTGATGTTTCCCATAATTTCCGACGCCTTTTCGTACTGAATATCCACGCGGTCAATGGCTTTTCCGAGCGCGGCGACTTCTTTGTCCGTCATCTCGATCTCGCCCTTTTCAAGAGCCTTTTTCTGCTCCAGAAGTTCATTTCGTTTGTCGCGCAGCTTGCTCATCTGCGCGGAATAAATCCTGCTTGCTTCTCCTATCTTCATAAGCTCCTCCTTGAACCGTATCAAGTTATCCGCCGCTGTTTTTACGCGCGTCCGTGCGCGGAAAACAGCGCAATACTCCTTATCTATTATTATCGGCAAGATACTGCAAAACTTTAGGGAAATGCTGATCAAATAATATTTTACGCGTTTCTCCCGCCGCAGGCGTGGAGAAT
>DILZ01000127.1:411-671 GCA_002425305.1 Ruminococcaceae bacterium UBA5579 | reverse complement strand
GAACTTCTTCTGCGCAACGTTCAGAATAAGTACTATCGCGGAGCTCAACACAAGATTGATTGCAAGCTCGACAACGAAGTTCAGCCCGACCACGACAAAGATGATGTAAGCGAAAAGAGTATTATGATTGCTTGTCGCCATTAAGCCGTTCAGGTAGTCCATAAAGAACACCAGACAGCCGAGGATATACACTCCGGTATTGACAACGGGCGTGACTATTCCCGCTGCAACTACCGCTGCGGTGCGGTTTTTCTTTTCGA
>DILZ01000127.1:152-387 GCA_002425305.1 Ruminococcaceae bacterium UBA5579 | reverse complement strand
AGGACGACAATGATTGTTCCGGGAATGTTCATAGCCATAAAAAGACCTGCCTGTCCCGACAACAGCACGACCGCTCCGAAGACAAGACCGAGCCACGCTCCCGCTTTCCAGCCGTAAAGCGCTGCGCCTACGATTATCGGGGCAAGCACAAGCGTGATGTTGAAAAGTCCGCCGATATTGATGCCTGCCGCAAAAATTTGCAGCACCACGATTATCGCCGTAAGCAGACCCATTA
>DILZ01000127.1:0-127 GCA_002425305.1 Ruminococcaceae bacterium UBA5579 | reverse complement strand
CTTCCATAGAAACTCCTTTGCTGGCACTCGGCTCTTAAAACCGATGTACCGCGGGTATATATTTACGGTCATTTTCGACCGCAGACCCCTGGTAGTTGTTAGTTTAATAGTTGTTAGCAGTTAGTTG
>DILZ01000142.1:11146-13711 GCA_002425305.1 Ruminococcaceae bacterium UBA5579 | reverse complement strand
TGAAAAGCGCAGTAGCCGCGACGGCGCTGTCGCTGCTGACGCTGTTTTTCTTCATCGGCTTTTTGGGTAAAACTCTGAATTTGCAGTGGGTCACGTGGGAAAACATTCTGATGCTCGTTTTGCAGCTTACCATCGCAAAGATATGCGTGGATAATTCCGAATGGATAATGGACAAAACGCAGAACGCTTTTTCGTCTATGGTGCAAAGCGCAAGCGTCAGCACCACTCAGTTTATCGATCCCGAAGCCCGGGATCCCGAAGTTTATAGAACGTCTGCTCGTGCAAAAAATCTAATTTTCAGCAGTGATCATAATTACGAGGTTCACGTAAAGACGTCGTACTATTATTTTCTGGACAAGGACGATGCGGCAAAAGCGCATATTGACTATCTGGGCGCTGACAATGACCCCGGCGCAAAGGGTAAATTAAATCCCAAAACGTTTGATTTCGGTCCCGTATTCGCGTATATGAGCGTATTTATCAATTCAATTCTGATGAAAGTCATTCTGGTCGTCGCTCTTGTGATGATGATATCGCGGTATATGTGGCTTGCGGTATATACGGTCGCCGCGCCGCTGTCGTTGGCGACGTTTGCGTCGGACGAAACAAAGGACATAGGAAAGAGTTTTATCAAATCCTATGTCGGATGCTGTCTGCACGCAATGGTGCTCGTTATCATCTGTGTAGCGTTCGGCGCGGTTTCATCAACGATATCAAGCGTACCCGGTCTGGGCGGATTTGTGGGGCTAATAAAAACGTTCGCGTTCGGCGGAATGGTTATGAAGTCCGAAAGCATAGCAAACAAGCTTTGCGGCGCTATGTAATGGGAGGTGAGCGCAATTGATCGAAATAAAAATACCCAAAGAGATCACGGAATACAAGGAGAAATTTCTGTTCGGTCTGACGGTGCGGCAGTGCATTTCCATCGCCGCCGCGCTGGGTATTTGTATTCCGCTGTATATTTTCGGGCGCGGCGCTTTAGGCGATGATGTTACAAGCTGGCTCGTTATTCTTATCGCCGTTCCCGTTTTCGGATTTGGTTTTATTCGGTACAACGGAATGACATTTGAACGGCTTGTCGCGGTGGTATTCCGCCAAAAGTTCGCCGAGCCGCAGAAACGCAAATACGAGGAAATGCCCGTGTTTTACAAATGGCGGGAAGAGGCGATCTCAAACGAAATAGCGCATCAGACCGCAGCCGCGAAACGCAGGGCAAAGGCAAAACCGGTAAAATCGGAAAATCCCGAAAAGAAAAAAACGCTCGGAAAACAGTCGGAAAATACAGCGAAAACTGCGCGGGAAACCGGCAAAGCGCGTGAAATGGAATTCTCCGTGTTGGGCGGATCGCTCAACGTAAAATGGTCTAAAAGAGCTAAAGGAAAGGGTGAGAAAGCCAATGGCAAAAACAAAAAGCAAAACAAAAAACAGCGCAAAGGAAACGGATAAGCAGCGGCTCGCCAAGCAGAAAAAGCCGTCAAAAAAGTCCGCAAAAAAGGCGGAGATCCGCAAAATAGCGAAATCGGTGCAGGATACTCTGCCATACGAGCGCGTGTGCGGCACGTACATTATGGAGGTAACGAAAAATCACTACTCCAAAACGTATTCGTTTACGGATATATGCTATACCGCCGCCGACGGCGAGGAGCAGGAGCGCGTGTTCCTCGCCTATGGGGATCTGCTTAATTCGTTCGATATGACCGATGATATTCAGATAACGCTTCATAACAATGTCATAAATCAAAAGGAGTTCGAGCATAAAATTATGCTCCCCCATATGGAAGACGGTTTTGATGAGTTCCGCGACGAGTACAATGAAATGCTGCTTGACAAAATGGAGCAGGGGCAAAACGGGATCACCACAAAAAAATATCTTACACTTACCGTGACCGCCGTTGATCTCGAGGAAGCCAAGCAGAAATTCGTAACGCGCGAATTGTATATGCGGACGTGTTTCCAGAAGCTGCAAAGCGAGATCACGTCGCTTAAATCAAACGAGCGTGTACGTATTCTGACGGATATTTTTCGCGGCGCAAATCAAGAGGTACGCCCGATCTCCGCGTCAGAATTCAAACGACGCGCGGAGAAATCGCTGTGCTGTCCCGATTATTTTGAGTTCAAAAAGGATTATTTCCTGTTTGACGACAAATTCGCTCGAATGATCTACCTGAAACATCTGCCGGCTTCGTTGTCAGATAATCTCTTAACGGAGCTGTGCGAAATGTCGCTGCCGATTGTGGCAACGGTTAATATCGCTCCCGTCGATCCCGGCGACGCTATAAAAATAGTCAAGCGGCAATTGACGGCAATGCGTTCCAATAAGCTCCAGAAGGAGAAAAAAGCGGCGCAGCGCGGTGTATTCACCGAAGTTATAGGCGACGATCTTAAGCAGTCATTGGAAGAAGCCGAAGAATTGCTTGACGATCTTCAGTCTAAAAATCAGAAGATGTTTTTGGTGAATGTCGTTGTAATGATAACGGGAAACAGCTTTGAGGAATTGGAAAGCAATACCGAAAAGGCGGAAGCCGTTTTTCGCAAGCACGTGTGTACCACTACCCGCGCCGCGTT
>DILZ01000142.1:0-11138 GCA_002425305.1 Ruminococcaceae bacterium UBA5579 | reverse complement strand
ACGTCGGAAATGCGGGACGGCTGCCGATACGCAGAACGCTGACGACCGAAAGCGCGAGTGTTTTCCTGCCGTTCAATTCAAAAGAACTGTCACAGAACGGCGGATTTTATTACGGGCTGAATTCCATAACCAACAACCTCGTGATATTCGACCGCTGCTCCTTAACGAACGCCAACGGGTTTATTCTGGGCTGCCCGGGTTCGGGAAAATCGTTCGCGGCAAAGCGCGAGATCGTAAACTCGATACTCGGTACAAACGATGAAATAATCATCATCGATCCTGAGCGTGAATATACGACGCTCGCGCAGAATTTCAAGGGCGAGGTGATTTACATTTCCGAAAATTCACAAAGCCACCTCAATCCGCTTGAGATATCGCTCGCGGAGTATGAAGCGGGAGAGGATGTTATTTCCGGTAAGTATAATTTCTTCCTGTCGTTCTTTGAGACGATAATGGGAAGCTCGGGAATATCCCCCGAGCAGAAAACGATCATAGACAATTGTCTGCACGAGGTTTACAGAGATTTTCTGCTCGGAAACTCAAAGGAAATGCCGACGCTTACGGACTATTACAACGTCCTCAGCAAGCAGCCGTCCGACGAGGCAAAAACGCTTACAATGTCGCTTGAGCTTTATGTAAACGGCTCTATGAAGGCGTTTTCTCACAAGTCCAACGTAGACGTAAACAATCGCATAGTGGTTTATGATATCAAAGACTTGGGCAAGCAGCTTAAACCGCTTGGAATGATGGTCGTGCTTGAGAACCTCTGGGACGCGATAGTTAAGAACCGCGCCCGCGGTATAAGAACGCGAATTTATATCGACGAGATCTATCTTCTTTTTCAGAGCGAGCAAAGCTCCAACTTTCTTTTTGAGCTGTATAAGCGCGCGAGAAAATGGGGCGGCGTCCCCACGGGAATTACTCAGAACGTCGAGGATCTGCTGAAATCCGACACGGCGCGTTCGATGCTCTCAAACTCCGAGTTTATACTTATGCTGAACCAAGCGGCGAGCGACCGCGAGCAATTGGCGCGGCTGCTGAAAATATCCGATACGATGATGAATTTCGTAACGGGCGCTCCCGCGGGCTCGGGACTTATACACTGTGGTCAGCAGAACGGATCGCTGCCGTTCAAGGACGACTTCCCGACAGACACCAAGCTGTACAAGATGATGACTACAAAATTCGGCGAGTAAAATGTGTCACCGGTGACACGCGAGGATACACTCGATTTTTCTTTCGGAGAGGGAGAGAAATTCTTTACGGAAAGCGATTTGTTGGCGGATTTCGCAAACGATAATCCGAATATGAGCTTTGCGCTCGGAAACGCGGTATTAGAATATCTCGACCAAAAGCAACATTCCGAGCGCGTTGTAAACGGCTTGAACGCAGGTTGGTACGATAAGACCGACTTTTACTTGAGCGGCGTTCTGAACGGCGAGGAATTCAATTACGACGGCAGATTTGACATCGGAGACGGCGACGGCTCGCTTATCGAGCATATCCGACTTTTCAACGAAAATCTCGCAAAATCGGATAAATACAACGCCGAGGACAAGCAAAACGCGCAGGATACGCTCGATACCTTGATACCGTTCTTGGAGAAAAACTCCGCCCTCACTGCCGAGGAACGGGAAATTCTCGAAAAATTCAAGGCTCAGAACCCTATCCGCACCTTTGCGGATGTGCGAAACGTCGAGCCTAAAAATATTACGGCTGAAATGGTCGGTGATTTCTACGAGTTTTACGGCGAGGACGCGCGGCTTGTTTCCGGGGCGCTTGGGCTGCATATAACGTCGAAAAACCATATGGATATGACGGGATTTCCCGCCTATATGTTCGGGGACAACGTGGAAAAACTTGCGAAATTCGGGTATAAGCTGTTTGATCCGGCAGCGAGGAAAGAGGCTATAGTATATTACAACGCCGAGGAATGGTTTATTACCGATGCGAATGACCGCAACAAAATCCTTGAGCCGAAAGAATACGGCGCATCCAACGAGGAATTGTTGAGGGGCATTGCCGAGAATAATCCCGACTATGCAGATTTCATAAATTCGCATATCTCCGAACTTTCCAAAGCGATAGACGATGCCACTAATTTTATAGCAAGGGAAACCGCCGATGTGGAGCGTGACCGACTTATAGCCGATATGTATGTCAGCGGCGGCTATGGTGAAGACACAGCTGATGCCAGAGCAGAAGCAAGAATAGATGAGCTTGATGGAATAATAAAAAAACTTGACGACGCCGCGGAGGAACGAATAAAGGAAAGCACGGAGAAAATTAAGGCGGCGCACGAGCGCGAAGCGCGATTTGACGCGGCATTCGAGCCGTTTTTTGAGAATGCGGAGCTTGGCGAAAAGCAAAAGCAATTCCTTGAGCGCGCGAAAAGGACAATGGAGATAAACGGCTTTGAACGCTTTGAGGAGGTTTTCGGAGCGCCCGCGATCCAAATAGCATACGGTACGCCCAAAAATGTTTACAAGCTGTTCGGCGGCGAGGAAAAATATCGCGAGATCGAGGGGAAGATTAACGCGGCTTTGGGCGTTACGGAGCGAACGCTCTCCGGCGAACCGGAGCAGCTTGATCTGTTCGGTGAGCCTGTCACCGAAACCTCGGCACGAACAAACGGGGCGAAAAGTTCCGATATCCCGGACGAAATTTCGGTCGAGTACGTTTCGTCCGAACATTCAAAAAACGTTGATGAGCTGCGCGTCGGCGACGTTATAAAATATGACGGCGAAACCTGGAAGATCACCGATATTAACGGGGATTTCTCGATAAGCTTTGAGAACACGGATAAAAACTCCGTTCGCTCCGCAAACAGTGTTTGGGGGCATTGGAAAGAACATCTGACAAAGGACGGCTTTGAACGTCTTGTGCCTAAAATTGTTGGGGAACATTACGACGCTTTTGTTGAGGACGCAGAGCTTAACAACGAGATCGAAAGCGCGGACGAGCTCGAATATATGAAGTCCGTCGGGTACAGTCTCAAGGAGGAAGATATTGTAACAGGCGGCGCTAAAGCCAAATTTGCCGCCAACATTGCCGCTATAAAAACGCTGCGGCAAATTGAGGACGAACGCCGCGCCGCCACTCCCGACGAGCAGAACACACTCGCTCGATACGTCGGTTGGGGCGGTATCCCGCAGGCGTTCGACAGCAATAACGCGGAGTGGGCAAGCGAATATTCGCAGCTTAAGGAGCTGCTCACGCCCGATGAGTACGAGGCTGCCCGCAGTACCGTGCTTACCGCGCACTACACGTCTCCGACGATAATTTCCGCGATTTACTCCGCACTTGAGCAGTTCGGATTTAAAGGCGGAAACGTTCTCGAGCCGAGTATGGGTATCGGAAATTTCTTCGGCGTTATGCCCGAGGAAATGCGCTTGCAAAGCCGGCTGCACGGAGTGGAGCTTGACGATATTTCCGGACGGATCGCAAAACAGCTCTATCCGAACGCGGATATACAGATTTGCGGCTATGAGAAAACCGCGTTCTCGGACAACTTCTTTGACGCAGCGGTCGGAAACGTCCCGTTTGGAAATTACCCCGTCGCGGATACGCGCTATGACCGTGAGCATTTCCTTATACACGATTATTTTTTCGCGAAAACGCTCGATAAGGTAGCGCCCGGAGGAGTTGTGGCGTTCATCACATCAAAGGGAACGCTCGATAAAACAAACCCGAATGTGCGTGAATATCTTGCGAAACGCGCCGATCTGATCGGTGCTATTCGGTTACCCAACAACGCGTTCAAGGCGAACGCGGGAACGGAAGTGACCTCCGATATTATTTTTCTGCAAAAGAGAGAGAAAATGTCGGTAGAAAAGCCCGACTGGTGCTATACGGCGCAGATTGCGGAGGGAATTTCGGTAAATCAGTATTTCGTCGATCACCCCGAGATGATACTCGGAGAAATGCGGCTCATAAGCGGCAGATACGGCGAGGAAACGGCTTGCGTTCCAATAAAGGGAGCAGATCTGAAGGAACAGTTGCGCTGCGCGGTAACTCGGCTAAAACGCGATATTATGACCGTTCGTCACGAGAAAAAGCGCAGCGAGGAACACGGGATAATCCCCGCGACGGCGGACGTGCGGAATTTTACGTTCACCGAGGTTGACGATAAAATATACTTCCGCGAAAACAACATTATGCGGGAAATGACTTTCAGCAAGCGAAATCACGAACGAATGCACGGAATGATCGGCATAAGGAACACATTCCGCGAGCTGGTGGACGCTCAGAGCGACGGCTGCTCCGATGAAACGCTTTCCGGCTTACAGTTTAAGCTGAACGCGGAATACGACGCGTTTGTAATGAATTTCGGGCATATAAGCGATATTGAAAACCGGAAATTATTCGCCGTGGACGACGATTACAACACGCTTTGCGGCGGTCTGGAGCTTATCGATCCCGAAACAAAAGAGATCACGAAAGCGGACGTTTTCACCAAGCGTACCATAAAGCCGTATGCGGAAGTGACGCACGTTGATACTCCGCAGGAGGCGCTGTTTGTGTCGCTCGATATGCGCGGCTCGGTGGATATCGATTATATGTCGGGATTGTGCGGAGCTGCGCCCGAGGAGGTGATAAAAGAGCTTACGGACAATGGATTTATCTATAAAAATCCCGAGACGGAAAAATATGAGGAAGCCGCCGAATATCTTTCGGGATACGTTCGGGAAAAGCTTCGCGCCGCACAAAAGGCAGCCGAAAATGATCCCGAATACGAAAGAAACGCCGTCGCGCTTGAAAAAGTTCTGCCGACAAAATTGGGCGCGGGAGACATATCCGTGCGGCTCGGTGCTCCGTGGATATCCATTGAGGATTACTGTAATTTTTTCAACGAATACGCGAAAGGCGCGATAGATCAAGGATCGCTTTATTCGCGCGCGACGGTGCTTTACAGGTCGATTTCGGGCGAGTATAAGATCGAAAACAAGAACGCGGACAAATCGGTCGCGTCTCAAAGCTCGTTCGGCACAAAGCGGATGAACAGCTATGCGATCTTTGAAAACCTGCTCAACAACCGCGATATAGCCGTCTATGACACAGTTGAATTACCGGACGGCAAGAAAAAGCGCGTTATGAATAAGGACGAAACGCAATTAGCGCAGGAGAAAGCGCGGCAGATGAAGGATGCGTTTCCCAAGTGGCTTTGGGCTGATCAAGAGCGTAGGGATAAATACGTCGAGCTCTACAACGAGCTTTTTAATTCGCTTGTCGGGCGGGAGTATGACGGATCACATCAGACGTTCCCCGGAATGAACCCGTTTATAGAACTGAACGAACACCAGAAAAACGCGGTTATGAGGGCGAAAATCGGCGGCAACACGCTGCTCGCACACTGCGTTGGCGCGGGAAAGACATTTGAAATGGCGGCGGCAGTTATGGAAAAACGGCGGCTTGGTCTGATAAACAAGGCTTGTGTTGTCGTTCCCAAGCACCTTGTCGGGCAGATGTCGGCGGAATGGCTGCGGCTGTATCCCGAGGCGCGGCTGCTTACGGCAAAGGAAAATGATTTCAATGAGGTTAATCGGCAAAAATTCATAGGACGCTGCTGCACGGGTGATTATGACGCGGTTATTATGTCATACCAGCAGTTTCAGAAAATCCCTATGTCCGTGGAATACCAACAGGAATTTCTTAACGAACAGCTTAGCGATTTAACGGAGCAGTTACGCGAATTCGGCGGTAAATATTTATTTGCGGACGACAAACGCTCGGTAAAGGACATTGAGCGTATGAAGAAAAATATAGAGGCAAAACTCAAAAAGCTGCTTGATACGCCGCGCGACAATTCCCTTAGTTTTGAACAGCTCGGCTTTGATTGCGTTGTAGCTGATGAGGCGCACAACTACAAAAACGGCTTGGTCGTTACGAAAATGAAAAACGTCTCGGGAATTGGCTCGAAAGCCGCGAAAAAGAGTGAGGATTTCCTTATGAAAACACGGTATCTCAACGATAAATACGGTGAGAGAAATCTGATCCTAGCGACCGGAACGCCTGTCTCGAATTCGATGACGGAGCTGTACATAATGCAGCAGTATTTAAGACCGTCCGCACTGCGGCGGCAGGGATTGCAGACGTTCGACGATTGGGCGAGTACGTTCGGGGAGGTGGTATCGCAGCTTGAATTGAAACCCGCGGGAGACGGTTTCCGAATGAAGAAACGTTTCGCAAAATTCACCAACCTTCCCGAGCTTATGCAGGCGTATAAGGATTTCGCGGATATCCGCACGGCAGAAATGCTGAATTTACCCGTTCCCGAGGTTGAGGGTGGCAAGTCGCAAATTATAGCAGCAAAGCCCAACGAGTACCAGCAGACTTATATGAAGGTGCTCGCGGAACGCTCCGAAGCTATACACAACGGAAGCGTTGATCCGTCGGTAGATAATATGCTGAAAATCACTAACGAAGCGCGTCTGCTTGGATTGGATGCGCGATGCTTAAACCCCGACGCTGAAAATTATCCGGACAGTAAAGTAAATCTGCTGATCGCAAAGGTTATGGAGATCTATACGGAAACGACGGAGCAAAAGGGCGTTCAGGCGATTTTTTGCGACATAGCGATAAACGCGGGTAAAAAAGACCTCAACGAGATAGAAGTCGAAGAACAGCCCGACGGCGGCGAAAAAACCTTGAGCGCGGAGGAACAAGCCGAGCTGCTTGGCGCGTCGAAATTCTCCGTGTACGATTATATAAAGGCGGAGCTTATCCGGCGCGGCGTTCCCGAAAAAGAAATTTGCTTCGCGGGCGACGCAAAGGATCAAGGACAGCGCGGCGAGCTGTACGCGCAGCTCCGCGCGGGAACGAAGCGCATAGTGATAGCGTCCACCACGAAAATGGGTACCGGCGCGAACGTTCAGACGCGGCTATGTGCGCTGCATAATCTGGATATCCCGTGGAAACCGAGCGATTTCGAGCAAAGAATTGGTCGCATAGTGCGGCAAGGTAACAAGTTCCCGATGGTAAAAATCTTCAATTACGTTACCGAGGGAACGTTCGACGCGTATATGCTCAACCTTATAGTTACGAAGCAGAAATTTATTTCTCAGTTGATGAGCGGCAAAACTCCCGCGCGTACCTGTGAGGACGTGGACGAATTGGTGCTGAATTATTCCGAGATGCAGGCGATAGCCTCCGGTGATCCGCGTATAAAGGAAAAAATTCAGCTTGATACTGATGTGTCTCGCTTGAGACTTCTCGAAAGCGAACATCTCAATAACAAGTACCGGCTTGAGGATACGGAGAAATTCTGTGAGGCGCAGATATCCATAGCAAAAAAACAGCTTGCACTCGCTCACGACGACAAGGAATTCGCCGCAAAAAACGCATTGCCGGAGGGAGAATTTAAAATCACGCTTAACGGAAAAGTCTTCACGGAACGAAAAGACGCAGGCGCAGAGCTGCGCAAAGCGCAGATGACTTTACTTACAACGAAGAAGCCATCTGAGATCGGCGAATATTGCGGCTTTAAGCTGTCGCTCAATTTCGGAATGATGACAATGAACGAATGGACGACACAAATCCAGATAAGCCGTCCCGGCGGATTGAGTTACTCAGTATCCGAACTGCATCTTCAGAACGACCTCGGAAACGTTATACGCATCGAGAACGTTTTGAAAAATGGAATTGACAAACGAATTTCGGAATTGAATGCCGGGATAGGGAGAAACGAAAAAGACCTGGCTGAAGCGCAGCGTACAAAAAATGTTCCGTTTGAGTATGCCGCGGAGCTTGAGGAAAAATCCAAACGGCTCGCGCAGCTTGACGCGGAGCTTGGTGTTGGAAAAAGCGACGAGGTAGTTATCGACGATGACGAAAGTCCAAAAGAAGATCGCAGCGGACGGGACAATGATCCGCCCGCGCAAAACAGAAAGCCCAAGCGCCCCAAGCGCTGATTTGAGGTGCTGATATAATATCCCCGTCGCGTAACGGCGGGGATAAATTTTTTAAAATTTTTAGGAGGTTTTTTTATGGAATGGAATGAACAGGTTGAAGCCGCGCGTTCGGCAAATCTTGCGGAGTATTTTCAGAACAACGGTTATGAGTGCGAGCTGCGCCGAGATGAGCTGCACGTCAAAGGTTATGGCGGATTATTTGTGAACATAAACACGGGCGGCTGGTATTGTTTTTCCGAGAACAAGGGCGGCAGTAACGCTGTAAATTGTCTAACGGAAATGCTCGGAATGGATTTCAAAACCGCCGTTGCGGAATTGTCTGGAAGCGCGGTTTCATACACGCCGCGCCGTAAGGATATTTCTTTTTCAACTCAGAAAAAAGAACTTGTTATCCCCGAAAAAGCGGATAATATGCGAAAGGTATTCGCGTATCTTTGCAAGACGCGCGGTATTTCGGCGGATATCGTTTCGCAGCTCGCGCACGAAAAATTATTGTACCAAGACGTTCGCGGAAACGCGGTATTTGTCCACAAAAACGGCAGCGGAGAAATAATCGGCGCGGAAATTCAAGGCACGAATTCCGAAAAGCGTTTCAAGGGAGTTGCGGCGGGAACAGCGGACAGCGTATTCGCCGTAAAGATCGGAGATCCGAAAAAGTGCTATGTTTTTGAAAGTGCGATTGATTTGCTTTCATTTAAACAGTTGGCAAATCAAGATAAAATTCAAAACTCTGTTCTCGTTTCTATGGCAGGATTAAAACCGAATTCTCTGAAAAGCATCGCCGAAAAAGGAATAAAAATTTATTCCTGCGTTGACAACGACGAGGCAGGACGCGAGTTTGAAATTACAAATGGTCTGCCAAGCTGTCGTAAGGTGTTGGTCGATAACGGCGTAAAAGATTACAACGAGCTGCTGAAAAAAGTTTCCCTGCCGAGGGAAATCCAAAAAGAGCCCGTTCAAAAAAACGCCGCCGAGAAACCGGAAATTGAAAAAACAACACAGAAAAAAATATCACACGGTCGGCGATAAATAAAAATATTCGGTGATAAAATTTTAAGCCTATCATAATGGTAGGCTTAAAAAACCGAATAAAAAATATAAGCATAGTTATTTGGTAGGCAATAAAAAGGGTTTCAGGGATTTTCCCTAAGTGTAAGAAATCCCGCAGCGGGGTTTGGGGCGGCAGCCCCAACACAATGCACTTTTGGAAAAGCTCCGCTTGCCAAAAGTGCTATTGTGTTTAGTACTTTACAGAAACGGGACTTTTTAACACGATATTTTTAGGAGGATTTCTTTATGGGTTTGAAAAAATACTCGATATCTTTTCAAGTTGCAAACAAGGCTGAAACAAAGAATCTTGGCGTAATTTCTCACAACAACCGCAAATTTTTCGCAAAGAATGTTGATCAAAAAAGGAGCGCGGATAACGTTACATACGTCGAAAAAGACTTGCGAGAATTTTATCACGAGCTGTTCGACGATGCTTTAAAAGATTACAACGATAAGATGAGATCGAACAGAAAAATCAACGATTATTACGAACACATCAAAAACTCGAAGCAGGAGAGGTTGTTTCAAGAAATAATCGTCGGTTTTGGAAACGCGAAAGAGGTTGGCGTCGGTACGGACGATTGGGAGGTCGCAAAAGAACTTTGCGACGAATATATCCGCACGTTTGAAAAAAGAAATCCGAATTTAAAAGTTTTCAATGCAGTAATGCACCTCGACGAAGCAAATCCGCATCTTCATATTGATTTCGTTCCGATAGCGACAAATCAGTCGCGAGGATTATCTACACGAGTATCAATGAAACGCGCTCTGATCGAACAGGGTTTTTCCGCAGCGCATAAAAAAGACAATGAATTGATTGCTTGGGAAGAAAGCGAACGAAAGTTTATGACGGAGATTTTACGCCGTCATAATCTGGAACGCGACAATAAAAATAATCATCGCAGTCACTTATCAATTACGGAATATAAAGCGCAGCAGGCGGAGCTTGAAAAAATGAAAGCACAGACTGAACGAATAAAAGCTAACGTCGCTGGTGCAATGAAAAAAGATCCCGATGAAATAACCGCCGAAGAAGCCGCGATGATCAAAAATGAAAACGCGCTTATGCAAAAGAAAATCGAAAAGCAGCGCGAACAGATCTCCGAGCTTGTTCAGCGATACAATTCGCCGATAGTTAAGTTTGAGGTTTTCAATTCGGATAAGCTTCTGTATGTCGCGCGTGAATTGGAAAATCTGAATATTCAATTTGCCGAGGACAGCAACGCGCTGTATGTTCCGGAGTTCGCACTCGCGCAATGTAAAAAACTCGCGGCGGATTTTAAAAGCATCTTCCCCGGCGTTAAAGAAAAAATTAAAATGGATATCGACGTTCTGGTTTTGTCGAGTGAAAATTTGGAGCAGCTTTTGGATAAGCTGCAAGCACTCGGCTACGAAATAAAGCACGGAAAATATCTCGCGGTCAAGTCTCCCGACGCGGAAAGATTTACGCGCTTGAAATCTCTCGGAGAAGATTACCTTCCGGAAAATCTGGAAAAGCGTATTGCGAAAAGAAATAGTTTTCCGACCGCAGTCCACAAGGAGTTGGAGAACGCGTCGGGTCTCGAGCGTGAGTTTCATCTGGAGATATCGAAAACGATTATCGCCGTTCAAGGTCTGGCGTTCCGTCCAAAAAAATTACACGAGGATAAGATCTACGATTTTGAAAACGACGATATCATCAACAGGATTTCAAAACAAATTCTAACGATCACCGAATTCAATATCAATTCCCGCGAGAAATTATACGCGACAGCTGAAGATCTTGAAAATAAAATCGCTGAAAATCTTTCGCGCATAAACGAACTGGAAAACGAGATCCCTGCGCTGAAAAAGAAAATTGAGGACGGAAAATCAAGCGAAGATCAGCGGCGNNCGGCGCTTTGAACTGCTGCCGCAATACGTTGAAAGTCTGAGAGCAGAGGTCGAGCACGACAAGCTCAAGCTCTCGCGCGTCGCGGACGTGATCGAATATTACGAGCGCGTTTCCTCGGGCGATTATCTCGGAGATATTATCCGCGAGCAGCGGGAGCAGGAAGCACGGCTGCGTGAAGAAATCCTGCGCAAACAAAACGCAGAGGAAAAAGAAACCGCACAAAGAAGCGTTGACGCTCCGAAAAAATCTTGACGCTTTACCGAGAGATCCCTGTCTCGGGATCTCTTGGGACTGGGATCGGCGTA
>DILZ01000015.1:27385-31071 GCA_002425305.1 Ruminococcaceae bacterium UBA5579 | reverse complement strand
CGCATATCACCGAACCGAACCGTCGCATTTCCTCTTTAAGAAGTCCGCACGCGCTGTCAACTCTCGCCGCTTTCAGCGAATTCGAGCAGACAAGCTCCGCAAAGCCTTCGTACTTGTGCGCGGGAGAATACTTTTTCGGCTTCATCTCGTAAAGCTCCACCTCAATACCGCGCCGAGCGAGCTGCATTGCCGCCTCGCACCCCGCAAGTCCCGCGCCTATAACACGCGCCGTCATTTGCTCTCCTTATCGAGCGGTCTTTCGTAGCCGCAGCCGTCCTTCGCGCAGTATATCTTGCCGAGCTTTCCGGTCTTCTTGAACAGGCTCGAACCGCAATCGGGGCACTTTTCCTCAAGCGGCACGTCCCACGTCATAAAGTTGCAGTCCTTATAGTTCTCGCAGCCATAAAACGGCTTGCCCTTTTTGGACTTTTTAAGGAGCATTTTCGCGCCGCATTTCGGACAAAGCCCCTTTGTTTCGGTGACGATCTTTTTCGTGAATTTGCACTCCGGAAATCCCGAACAGCCGAGGAATTTCCCATACGGTCCTATCTTGATGACCATATTCTTTCCGCATTGCTCGCAGATTATATCGGTAGGCTCGTCGGGCACTTTAAGGTGTTTTCCTTCCATATCCTGCTCCGCCTTTTCAAGCGATTTCGCGAAGCCCTTATAAAATTTTTCCAGCGTCGACACCCAATCCTTGCCGCCCTTTTCGATATCGTCGAGGTCGCTTTCCATCTTCGCCGTGAACTTCACGTCCACTATGCTGTTGAACTTATCCTTAAGAAGCCCGGTTATCACCTCGCCGAGAGACGTCGGCTTTAACTGATTATTTCCTGTCTCGCGCTCAACATAGTGCCTATCGAGTATCGTGGAAATGGTGGGCGCGTAGGTGGAGGGTCTGCCGATACCGTTCTCCTCAAGCGCCTTGATAAGGGAAGCCTCGTTGTAACGCGCGGGCGGCTGCGTAAAATGCTGATTTCCCGCCAGATCGTGGCATTTCAGCTTTTCGTCCTTATCTATCTTCGGCAGCGCACCGCTCTGCTCCTCATCGTCCTTGCTCTCCTCATAGAGCTTTGTAAAACCGTCAAACTTGACAGAATATCCGCTTGACTTGAAAAGGCAGTTCTTTGCCGTAATATCAACCGAAACGGTATCCATAACGGCGTTTGCCATCTGGCTTGCCATAAAGCGCTCCCAAATGAGCTTATACAGCTTGAATTGGTCGGTCGTAAGCGATCTCTTCACCTTTTCGGGAGTGAACTCCACGTTTGTGGGGCGTATCGCCTCGTGAGCGTCCTGCGCGTTGTTCTTTGATTTATAAGTCCGAGGCTTCTCGGGAAGATATTTCTCGCCGTAAACGCTCTTGATATGCTCTGCGGCGGCTGTTTTCGCCTCGTCGGAAACACGCAGACTGTCGGTTCTCATATAGGTTATAAGACCTACTGCGCCAGTGCCCTCGACGTCAACGCCCTCGTAAAGCTCCTGCGCAGCTTTCATCGTTCTTCTCGCCTGGAACGAAAGGCGGCGGCTCGCTTCCTGCTGCAACGTCGACGTAGTGAACGGCGGCGCGGGCTGCTTCTTGCGCTGCGATTTTTTGAGATTCGTAACGATAAACTCCGCGCCCTTGAGATTTGCAAGTATCTCGTCCGCTTGCTCCTTGTTGTCTATCTTCGCCTTTTCGCCGTCTACCTCGGCGAGCTTTGCCGCGAACGTTTTCTTTGACGACGCGGCAGCGAGCTTTGCGTCTATGCTCCAATATTCGGTGGTCTTAAACGCGCGTATCTCCTCCTCGCGGTCGACTATCAGCCGTACCGCAACGGACTGAACTCTTCCAGCCGAAAGTCCTCTGCGCACCTTTTTCCACAAAAACGGCGAGAGCTTGTAGCCGACTATTCTGTCGAGAATACGGCGGGTCTGCTGAGCGTTCACGATATCGGGGTCGATAGTGCGCGGGTGGCTCATACCGAACTGAACGCCCGTTTTCGTTATCTCGTTGAACGTCACGCGCACCTTGGACTTCTCGTCGATGTTCAGCAGATGTGACAAGTGCCACGCGATAGCCTCGCCCTCTCTATCCGGGTCGGTCGCGAGATAAACGGTGTCGGCGGTCTTCGCGCGCTTTTTCAGCTCCTTGATTATATCCGACTTATCCTTCATATTGACATACTGCGGCTCAAAATTATTGTCCACGTCAACGCCGAATTTCGACTTCGGCAGGTCAATGATATGACCGGTGGACGCAATAACCTCATACCCCGAGCCCAGGTATTTTTTTACGGTTTTCGCCTTTGAGGGCGACTCCAATATAACTAATTTCGCCAAAACCATATCCTCCTAAAATGATAATGCACATTTGATAATTGGCAACGCCGGCTGTCAACTATCAACTGTTAACTATCAACTATCAACTATTTGGACAGCTCCCACAATAGGACCGCCGCCGCCATTGCCGCGTTCAGCGACTCCGCTCCTTTTATGGGAATGTAGATTTTTTCATCACACATTGCGGCAAGTTCCTGCGAAATACCACTGCCCTCGCTGCCTATCACAACGGCGGTTTTTTCCGGAAATTCAACCTCTCCCAAGCGTTTCGCCGTATCGTCCAGCATCGCGCCGAAAACTGTAAATTCTCTAAGCCAACCCCGAAGATTCTCCGTGCAGGAATAAAATTGCGTGGGTACTCTGAATACGCTGCCCATCGAGGCGCGGAGCGTTTTCGGCGTGAATACATCCGCGCAATTCGGCGAATACAGCACTCCGTCAAATCCAAATGCCTCGGCAGAGCGGATTATCGTACCTACATTGCCCGGATCCTGAATTCCGTCCAGAACCACGATCCGCTGCGGGTTCTTGGGTATCGGAGCACCGAAGCGTTCCGCCACCGCGAACAGTCCCTGCGGAGTTTTCGTATCCGAAATGTAATCAGACAACTCATCGGTTATTATTGACGCCGAAAGCGACTTTGATAACGCCTTTCCGACGGTTTCCGAGTACTTTTGCGCCGCCTTTTCGGTGTACAGAAAATACTCTATTTGAACGGAACACTCTGCGAGTTCGCCGCACAGGTGGTCGCCCTCAACGGCAAACAGATCCGTTTGGCGACGGTATTCCGCACTTTTCAGCAGTTTCCGCATCATACAAGCAGCTGCGTTTTTTCTCGATGATATTCTCTCCGTAAAACCGCCCCCATCAGTATAATTTCCCGCTTATAATAGCGAAAATCTCACGCCCCGAATCTCAAGGCGTGAGAAATAATCAATCAAAGCGCAGCCTTTGCCTTTTCGGTAAGCGCGGTAAAGCCCGCTGCGTCGTTTATTGCGATCTCGGAGAGCATCTTTCTGTTCAGCGTGATGTTCGCCTTTTTAAGACCGTTCATAAATGTGGAATAGTTCATTCCGTTAGCCTTGCAGGCCGCGGAAATTCTCGTTATCCACAAGCGTCTGAAATCTCTTTTCTTAAGTCTTCTGCCGATGTAAGCATACTGACCGCTCTTCATCACCGCTTCCTTAGCGGTCTTGAACAGTCTGCTTTTACCACCCCAATAGCCCTTCGCGAGCTTCAAGGTCTTATTTCTTCTCTTGCGCGTAGCAAGCGCACCCTTTACTCTTGCCATTTCTTTGTCCTCCTATCTGAATCGGCAAATCCCGCGCCTGAAAACTCCGCCCCGCCGCGCTTTTTAGGCG
>DILZ01000015.1:0-27348 GCA_002425305.1 Ruminococcaceae bacterium UBA5579 | reverse complement strand
TTCCCGATTATTTATACGGAATAAGTGCCTTTACCTGCTCAACGTTCGTAACGTCAGCGTACGCGCCCGAGCGCAGTGCTCTTTTGCGCTTGGTGGATTTCTTCGTAAGAATATGACGCTTGTTGCAGTGCTGCATTTTTACCTTACCTGTTCCCGTCAGCTTAAAGCGCTTCTTCGCGCCGCTGTGTGTTTTGATCTTAGGCATTTTGATTTCCTCCTTAAATTTGTTCGGCGTTTCAAACGGAAACGTCCTCAAAGTGCGCCTTCATCGCTTATCATTTCTTCGGGCTCAATACAACGGCGTAGTTTCTCCCTTCAAGCTTCGAGGGCTTGTCGGAACCGCCGTACTCCGCGACCGCGTCGCAAAAACGCTTCATCAGATCCTCGCCGAGATTAACGTGCGTCAGCTCGCGCATACGTCTGAAACGTATCGTGACCTTTACCTTATCGCCGTTTTGCAGAAACTTTATCGCGTTCTTCACCTTGATATTGAAATCGTTGGTGTCAATGTTAAGGGACATTTTCACTTCCTTAACGTCCGCTGTTTTCTGGTTCTTCTTGGCTTCCTTTTCTCGTTTTGTCTGCTCAAAACGGTACTTGCCGTAGTCCATTATACGACATACCGGAGGATTTGCCGTAGGGGAGATCATCACAAGGTCGAGATCCGCCTCATACGCCTTTTCAAGAGCGTCCTTCGATGACATAATGCCAAGCTGTTCGCCCTCCGCGCTGATGACTCTTACTTCCTTTTCGTGAATATCCTCATTGATGAGCTGTTCTTTCGCTGCGATTTTGAAGCACCGCCTTCCCTTTTAGATGTAAGAGATCAAGAGGTAAGATAAGAATATCCGCCGCCGATCTCAAACCGTTTTCCCTTAGAAATAATTTAAGCGTGAGCACACAACTCACGCTTAAACGTAATTATCCCTTTTCGGGGTACTTATCGAATAAACTACCGCGCCGGACTGTTTTATATAAGCGGTCAGAGGTAAGAGATAAGACGGCAGCGAATATAACAAATCGCGCTGTTCCCTTTTCCTCCGCGCCCGTCGGCGGGTGAGAGTGTGGTGGCTCTGCTTTACCGATATATTATAGCATATCATTCTCCGTTTGTCAAGGGCTTTTTTTATTTTTTCCCAATATTCCGCAACATTACAAAACAAACAGAGCATTTTTGTATATTATAAACAAAAACACTTAAAATAATAAAGAAATTTTATAAAAACTCAACACATTTACAGCAATATATGATATAATATAATAAATCAAACCGAAGGAGGCGATCTTTATGGCTAACAAGGTGATAACGATCACAAGGCAGTATGGCAGCGGCGGGCGCGAGGTCGGGCAGAAGCTGGCGGACGCGCTGGGCGTGGAATTCTACGACAACAAACTGCTGGAGGTGGCTGCTGGCAGCAGCGGGATACACAAATCGCACTTTGAGGAGAACGACGAAAAACGCTCGAACAGCTTTCTGTATCTGCTCTCGACAACCTATGGGCAGGGTGGAGTGCCGTTCGACGACGCGCTGTTCTTCGCACAGCTGGAGGCAGTCAGAAAGATCGCCTCCGAAGGCTCGTGCGTTATTCTGGGCAGGTGCGCGGATTACTCTCTGCGCGATTTCTCGAAGGTGCTGAACATTTTCATCAGTGCGCCGTTCGATATCCGCGTAAAGCGCGCCGTTGAGGTATACGGTATCGCGGAAAAGCACGCCGAAAACTATGTTAAGCGCATTGACAAGCAGCGCACGTCCTATTACAACTACTACACCGACAAGCGCTGGGGACAGCCGCAGAACTATCAGATATGCGTGGACAGTTCCGCATTGGGCATCGACGGCTCGGTCGCGATGCTGAAGCAATTTGCCGACGAGTTCTACAAATAAGCATTAAACCGTGAAAATTAAGGCTCATATACAGACAGAAACGGCTCTGCGTTAAATTGCAGAGCCGTTGTTTTTCGTAAAAACACGTTTACGGAGCAAGTTATCAATCGCTTGTATCGTTATAATCCACCTTAATGCTTAACGCTCTTTCAAGCTCGGAAAGCACGGCCTTTACCTCGTCATATGTCGCCTTGATAGCTCCCTCGTGAACGAAATCATAGGTTTTCTTATTGCCTATCTCCGTGATCTTTTCCTTCAGCTCGTCGGCATTCGCGATCTCCTTGCCGTCAAGGAATATCTTATCGTTGTCAACCCTCACCTCGACAACGGAGGATTCAACGCTCGTAACGGAGGTGTCGTCGCTTGTAACAACGCTTGTTCCGCCCTCGCCCGCGCCTTGTCCCGCTTCCTTGCCGATATGTATAAGTCCGTTTTTCCAAAGAACAACAAGCGTCGCCACCGCAAGTATGAACAGCAAAAGCAATATTGAGCCTAAGGACGGTCCTCTTCTGCGGCGCTTTTTTTCACGCTTGTGATGCTCGGGAGGAGGGGGCGGCTGATGTCCCTCGTTCGGTAAATTCTTTTTGTGATCTTTCATAATCTGACTTCCTTTCTTTATTTTATGGGATTTATCCTGTATCGGAAATTTCCGTTATTTGCCTTTATCTCGGCTTCCTTCAGCGCCTCGCCGACGGCCTCGTAATCGCGCTGATACACCTTTGACGCGTTGTATGTGAATACTATGTAAACTATCGTCTGGTTATCCTTGTCCGACAATATCTTATCAACATAATTGCTTACGAACACCTTCAGCTTGTTCACCGACACCTCAAACTCGCCGTCGTCGTGATTATCGATGACCGTCGATTTATCCGACGCCTTTCCGAACGTCAAACAGCGGACAGTGTTGTTGTATTTGTTCTCAAGCCCAATATTCAGCACAATAACGATATCGTCGATTGCCTCATAGCTCGCGAGCTTATTCTCGGCTGCCTGGAGCTTTTCGAGAAGCTCGTCCGCGCTGCCCTCCTCGAGCTTTCCCAAAGCCTCGGCAAGCTGCCCGGACAGCTCATCCACCTTGTCGGTAAGCTCCCCTATCTCGCCCGCCTGCTGAGAATTGACCTGCTGTATCGCGTCGACCGTGTTTTGCTTGTCAACTATCATCTTGCTGTTCTCTTTCATCACCATAAAGATAATGATCATAATTACGTCCAGCAGCGAGGTAAGCTCGATGATAATGTCGCGTCTGCGCCTGCGTCTCATTATCCGTTCCTCTTTTCTTTATCGTGCTCGTGGATAAGATAATCCGATTCGTCCAAAGCCCTGTCGAGCCTCGGGGAGATCATCGAATCGAGCAGCTTAAAGATTATCGCGAATATCAACCCCCAAAGCGTCGTCCGCAAAGCCATTCCGAAGTTTGCGGAGATATCGTCCGCGCCCGAAAGCCTCATCAAGGACATAACCGTTCCCAAAATTCCCATAAGCGGGAAAACGGCTGTGATATTCAAGAAAAGCGTATAAAAAAACGACGCCTTATCGGAGCTTTTGCTTAACGCCGCAGCTTCCTCCGCGGTTATAGCAAGGTCCGCCTTTATCCCGTTGCGCCTGTCCGCCTTGGGGTGAACAAGCTTTTGAAGATTGTCGATAAGCCGCCACGTAATATAATAAACGCCGCCGTTCGCTATGCCAAGCAAGATTATAAGTACGGTTATAAAATCCAATTACGTCACCCCGTTTTTGTAGATTAGCTTATATTAAAGTATATTATAGCACATTTTTCGGTGCTTGTCAACAATTTGCGGCAAATTATGATATAAAATAACTCTTGAACGATTTGGAATAAAATGGTAAAATAAAGCTGTGAATCTTTTTTTGAAGGAGAGATAAATAATGGATACAGATCACGTTTCGTTCACTCAAAAACGCGCGGACACCGTGCTTTACATCGCGCTCTGCGCAACGATCGCATTGCTGACGTGCTTTACCGCCGGCTCGCCCGTCACGGAGTTTATCGGTAGCCTTGCCGTGCTTGCAATGTTCACGCTGTACTTCACAATGGCGGCGGGAATATTCGCCGAACAAACCCCCGAAAAAAGAGCGGTCATCTTCTGCGCCGCCGACAGCGTATCGCTTGCGCTCAAGATTACTTTCACCGCGCTGTGCGCAATAAACGGCGGCGTGANNATCCACGCCGCCGCTCTGACGGTTGATATGATCTTCTCAAGGCTCTGCGCGCTGAGAGCCGTCAGGTGAGGTTCTTTTGAGAAATGCGCATACAGCGCATGGCGTTGAGTATCGCGATAACGGAAACTCCAACATCCGCGAACACCGCCAGCCACATATTCCCGATACCAAACGCCGCCAGCGCCAACACCGCGACCTTTACCCCAAGTGCGAACACGATGTTCTGCATTACTATTCTGTGAGTTTTCCGCGCCGTGCGCACGGCAAGCGGCAAATTCGCGATATCGTCATTCATCAGAACGATATCCGCCGCCTCAATAGCCGCGTCCGAACCCAAACCGCCCATAGCTATTCCGACGTCGGCGCGGGCAAGCGACGGAGCGTCGTTCATACCGTCGCCGACGTACACAAGCGTGCTTTTCGCGGGCTTTGCCGCGTATATCTCCTCCAGAGCCGTCACCTTGCCGTCGGGGAGCAGCTGCGAACGCACCTCGTCCAGCCCGATGGAATTTGCGACCGCGTCCGCCGTAACACTTCTGTCGCCGGTCAGCATAACGGTCTTTTCCGCACCGAGAGCCTTCAGCCCGGACAACGCCGCCTTGCTGTTCTCCTTTATCTCGTCCGCCACAAGAACATAGCCGCAGTATTCGCCGTCAACGGCGCAATAGACCACTGTACCCGCTTTTTCCGTTTCGTCGACACGAGCGCCCGCCTTAGCCATAAGCCGCGCGTTTCCCACGGCGATCTCCCTGCCGTCCACGACCGCCTCCACGCCGCAGCCTGCAGTCTCGCGGGCGTTTTCCGCTTTGGGGATATCCCCCGCCAACTTTGCCGCCGCGACAATCGAACGCGCTATCGGGTGATTGGATATCTGCTCTGCCGCCGCACAGTATGAAAGCAGCTCGTTGTCCGATATGCCCTCGGCGTGCTTCTCCGTCACGGCGAACGAGCCTGTTGTGAGCGTTCCGGTTTTGTCGAACACGAACGTTTTTGCCTTGTTAAGCTGCTCGAGATAGTTTGCGCCCTTTATCATAATACCGTGGCGCGACGCTCCGCCTATACCGCCGAAATACGAAAGCGGCACTGATATGACAAGCGCGCACGGACAGCTCACAACAAGGAAGGTCAAGGCACGGTATACCCACGTTCCCCACTGCCAATCACCTTTGGAAAGACCGATGATGACCGACGGCAGAACGGCGAGCAGTACGGCTGCGATTACCACGATAGGTGTATAAACTCTCGCAAAGCGCGTGATGAAGTTCTCCGTTTTTGCCTTGCTTTCGGAGGAGTTTTCGACAAGCTCCAGTATCTTCGCCACCGTGCTGTCGGAATACGGCTTTGTAACGCGTATTTTCAGCAGACCGTCCGTGTTTACGCAGCCGCTTATCACCTCGTCGCCGACCGTTACCCCGCGCGGGGCGCTCTCGCCAGTCAACGCCGCCGTATTCAGTCCGCTTGCGCCGAAAATCACCTCTCCGTCAAGCGGAACGCGTTCGCCGGGCTTTATTACCACAGTTTCGCCGACACTCACCTCGTCCGGCTCTACCTCGATCGTTTCGCCGTTACGCTCCACATTTGCAAATTCGGGATTAATATCCATCATATCGGAGATAGACTTTCGAGATTTTCCCACCGCGACCGACTGAAACAACTCGCCTGTCTGATAGAATATCATAACCGCCGCGCCCTCGCTGTACTCTCCGATAACGACGGCGCCTATCGAGGCTATCATCATAAGGAAGTTCTCGTCGAACACCTGACCGTGCATTATATTGTGCACCGCCTTTAACAAAACGTCGAAGCCCGCGATGAGGTACGCCGCAAGCAGCGCGCCCGTTCGGACGTAAATCAGCGGGCTTGTCACGTCCTCGCTTTCGGGGAACACAAATCCCATCGCGATGCCGGCAGCAAACACGACCGCCGCCGTAATTATACGAATAAGCGTTTTCTTTTGCTTTTTGCTCATAAATTCTCCTCGGATGACTGCGGCTCTTTGTTGATCTCGTCCGCGTCTACCGCCATCCAGTTTATCCTTTTTCCCTTAAAGTAAAACTCGCTGTCGCGCTGAACTATCCACCGCATTACCTTGCACGGGCGTCCGACTGCTATTACATTCGGAGGCAGATCTTTAGTAACGAGGCTTCCCGCGCCGACAATCGTATTGTCGCCTATCGTTATTCCGGGGAGGATCATTGCGCCGGCGCCTATCCAGCATTTCTGTCCTATCCGCACGGGCGCGTTGAATTGATACTTTTCGCGCAACTCGGCAAGTATCGGCAAACTCGCTGTCAGGATCGTGACGTTCGGGCCGAACACCGTGTTATCTCCGACATATATGTGTGTATCGTCCATTAATGTAAGGTTAAAGCCGGCACGAACCGCTTTCCCAAAATGCACGTTCTTTCCGCCCCAGCTCGCCTGAAAAGGCGGCTCTATACAGCACCCCTCGCCGACCTCCGCGAGCATTTCCCGCAGAAGCTCCTCTCGCTTTTGCTCCTCGGAGGGGCGCGTCATATTATAGTCATAGAGCTTTTCAAGACACTTAAGCTGCTCCGCCCTTATTGTTTTATCATTCGGATAATAAAGGTCTCCCGTGTGTATTCTTTCAGACATACTTTTATTCATATGCTGACCTCCCGTGTTACTTCAAAACTATCTCGCAATCAGGCTCTACCTTTTTGCAGACCCTCACCGCTTCCTTTACGACGTCGTCAAAACGCGCGTCATCTGCCTCAATAGTCATCTTCTGCGTCATAAAGCTCACCGAAGCGTTCTCCACGCCGTCTATCTTCTTTATCGCGTCCTCCATTTTCGCCGCGCAGTTTGCGCAGTCCAGATCAGTCAGTTTGAATGTCTTTTTCATCATCAAGCTCCTTTCAGTTTTTTGTTATTACCGCATAGCAGCACGGTACTGTTCCTTTTATCACTTTAGCCTTGACATCGCCGAGATTGCAGCCCTTGAGCATAAAGACATACGAGCGAGGAGTATATTCGGTGCTTGGGTTGAACCCGAGCAATTTGTACGCGTCAAGCATTGCGCTTGTTATCCCGGAGCAAGCGCGTGTAACAAACGTCGGGAGCAGAATCCTCCCGCCGTGCTTTGTGACGCGGTAAAGCTCCCGAACGGCAGACTCGGGATCATCGAGCAGGTGCAGGACGTTCCCCGCGATAATGATGTCGTAAGTATCATCGTCGGCGTCGAGCTTGAATATATTCCGACGTCCGAAGCGGATATTTGCTATTCCGCGCTTTTTTGCCTTCTCCTCCGCGACCCGCAGCATCTTTTCGGAGTTATCCGTGCAGAATACCGAATCCGCTTTCTCCGCCGCCGCAAGCGACAGCTCGCCCGTGCCGCCCGCACACTCCAAAACCTTCGCGCCGCGCGGCACGAGGTTCTTTGTGATGCTCACCATTTCGCGGTAGACCTTGCCGTTCAACAATGACTCAAAAATATCGTAAAGCCGCGCCGTTCTGTCCCAGAAATCCATACGTTTTCCTCCTATTCGTTAATGTGATCCAATCCCTGTTCCAATATCGTGTTGACGTGACCGTCGGCAAGGGAGTAAAATACTGTTTTTCCCTCCCGCCGAAAGCGCACAAGCTCGGCGTTTTTCAGTATCTTCAGCTGGTGCGACACCGCGCTGCTCGTCATTCCGACAGCCGTCGATATATCGCAGACGCAAAGTTCGCCGCCGCACAGCGCGCTTAATATCTTTATCCTTGTGGAATCCCCGAAAACCTTGAAAAGCTCCGCCAGATCAATAAGTCTGTCGTCGTCCGGCATAAGCTCCTTTATCTTCTCGATCGTATCGGGGTGCGCGTGAATATACTCGCAATGCGGAATATCGTTTACCATTATATCACCTGCCCGTATTTTCATATGAACAAATGTTCATATGTTTGATTATATTATACACCCTTTTGCCATATTTGTCAAGGGGGTTTTGAAAATTTTTTCTGAGGTCCCGGCTCGCGTATAAAAAGCTGCGCGTCCTTTGCCGTTTTTGAATGGGACAACACTAAGGTGCGTTTGCCGCAAAGCAAACGCACCCATTGTTTTTAACTTTTCTTTTCCGGTATCTGCGGAGATAATAGCGATAGTTTGTTATTTCTCTTTGCGCTTGACCGCTACCGCCAGGAAAGTAACCGCTAATGCAAACGGAACAAGCGATACCGCGACGCCCGTTGAGGGGTTTTCGTTATTATCGGTCGGGCCGCTCTCGTTTGGCGTGAAGTTGTTGTCATCGGGCGACGAGGTGTTGTTCCCCGAATCGGTACTGTTTTCATTGCTCGAGGAATTATCATCGCTTTCCGACGTGGTGTTATTATCCGAAGAACCGCCGCTTTCCGCCGGAGTTGTACGATTTTCGCTGTACACCAGCGCGTAAGTCGAAAATCTGTCGGTTTCGATAGTTACTGTGTTCTCGTCATCGTCCAGATCGGGCAGGACCGTTGTTTCACCGTTGTGAACGCGGATTACCGAGTATGTGTTTCCGCTTCCCAAAAGTTCGGCGGGTATCTCAAGCGTAACCTTGATCGGCTTTTTGGTTTCGGTGATCTTCTTCTGTTCTTTGTTTCCGATCTTTATCAGCAGATTTACATCAATATACTGTCCCAGCGTATAATCGGTAAGCTTGCTTATCTCGCTCTCGACCGCCGTCTTATCCTCGGCGGGAGCTTTATCCGACGCGTCCTCGATCGTCAGGATTATCCTGATGTCCTCGCCGGTATTGATGACCGCTTGTTCCTCCGGAGTCAGAACCGCGCTGACAAGCTCATCTTTAGGTGTTGTCAATTCCGCTTTCGGAGCGTTTTCACCCGATTTTACCTCTGTTTGTATCTTGCCTAATATGAGAGTATCGGAAGTTTCTTCGTTTTTGCCGTTTTCATCGGCAAAATCCTTGCCGCAGTCCTCGCAGTGCCAATGCTCCTTGACGCCCTCGGTCGTTTCTGTCGCGGGTACTTCGGGAACATATGTGAGCGTGTGAGTATGCTCCTCTTTAGGAAGTGTTACTGTAACCTCGCCGTACTCACTTGTATAAACGTCCTTGCCGGTGCTTTCCTCTGTAGGATCAACGTGTTTTATATCATCTTTTGTCCATACGGTGGTATCGCTTAAAGCGGGCAGTTCTATTATATCTTTATGCTCGCTGTCTTTTGTGCAGGAGCGTTCGGCTGTGCCCGTTTCGGTTTCGGCGGGAGGTGTCGTGATAGTCCACTCGCCCCAAACGTGAGTGTGCGGCAGCTTGTCAAGCGTGACCTCAACCTCGCCGTAATCGCTTGTATACACGTCCTTGCCGGTGCTTTCCTCGGTGGGGTCAACGTGCTGCGTATCATCTTTTGTCCATACGGGATCGGTCAGCTTGGGAACGTCCGCCGTTACTGTGCCGTAAACGCTTGTATAGGTGTACTCGCCGTTTGTGTCAATGGTCGGCTTTGTGGTTTCGGTCTTTTTCCACGGGTCGTCGGTCAGCTTGGGAACGTCGTCCACTGTCACCGTGCCGTAATCGCTTATATAGGTATACGAGCCTACCTCGTCTATGGTGGGGTCTGTGTTTACGGTCTTTTCCCATACGTCGGTGTCGGTCAGCATAAGAACAGTTTCTGTTTCGGTGTGGGCGGAGTCATTTTTGCAAGTGTGCTTAGCTTCGCCCTCCGTGTTGATAGTGGGAGGTGTCGTAATTTCCCACTCGCCCCAATCGTGCCCCGTTGCCTCAATAACCGGGTCGGTTATCGGGGTCGTATATGCCGCATCTTCGAATGTTTTTTCGCATGTTGGACATTGCCAATACTCAACATTGCCGCCCTCTTCGCAGTCCGCATCTTTTCCTTCCGTATGTGTTGGCGGATTTTTGTGGGGGGCAGTCAGCTGAACCTTTTCACCATCAAAAACAATAATTTTCCCGCTTAAATCCGCCGTAAAGCTGCTGCTTATATCGGTGCTGCACGATGATGTCACGTCAACAACATTCTTACAATTTTTGGGCGTTGTATAGGTAGTAACACCTATCGGGGAATCGGCTGAAAAGTTTTCTCCTATGGTTATCGTTTTTTCGTTCCCAAGATAGACATTGTTTGCGGACGTGGAACCGCGGTTGTCGTTAATATTATCCTTTATCTCAACCTTTCCGTTGATTATAAATTGTCCTTCGTTATATATGCCGCCGCCGTTCTTGGTTGCTGTGTTACCCGAAATCGTGCCGCCGCTCATTGTGAATTTTGAAGTATCGACGCTCAAACTTACACCGCCGCCGTTACCATCCCAACTGGTGCCTGCTGTGTTGCCAGAAATCGTGCCGCCGTTCATATTAAATGTAGCGTTATGGTGTACATATACACCGCCGCCAGAGCCGCTGTTGCCGGTGCCTGAAGTGTTATTTGAAATTTCGCCGCCGTTCATAGTGAAAACACTGCCGTAGATATACACGCCGCCGCCCCATTTACATGCCCCATTGTCCGAAATTTCACCGCCGTTCATAGTGAAGCTTGCCTTTGAGCTGAGATAAACCGCGCCGCCTCCGCCATATGAAGTATTATCTGATTTGTTGCCCGAAATTGTGCCGCCGTTCATTATGAATTTCGATTTTTCGCCGTACAAATATACACCGCCGCCGTCTTCGGATGCCGTGTTGTTCGAAATTGAGCCCCCGTTCATAATGAAGCTTCCGTTATTGACCCCAACCGCGCCGCCTTTTTGGACAGATCTATTTCCTGAAATCGTGCCGCCGTTCAAAGTGAAGCTTCCGCCTCCTTTGACATAAACTGCGGCGCCAAATTCGAAAACGTGTGAATCGTCGAAATAGCCGCCGGTCAACACGCCGCCGCCTTGGCAGTCGCAAAGAGTGAGAGAACCGCCGTCAATAGTAATAATATGTTTAACACTACCACCTGTCTTTGAAATTTTATGCCCGTTTAAGCAGATGGTAATATCAACGCCGCTTCCAATTGTTCGTACTCCATAATCAATATCAGCGGTGAGAAAATATCTGCCCGATGTAGTAGGAAATAAGCTATCCGCCCACTCAGTCCAACCATCGTGATCGCCTTCGCAATTGTGCGATTCCGCCGCTTCTTCCGTCGCCGCCGCCGCGCTTATCTTCCCCGGCACGTCAAACACGACCGCCGTCAGCGCGACCGCCAGCGACAAGACCGCCGCAGAGAACCTTTTGAAAAACTTTTTCATATAATTTTCTCCTTATGTAAATTTTGGCAAAATTTATTCCGATTTTTATATTATTTTAATATTATATCCATAAAAATTCAATGCCCTTTGCGTGAAACGCCGCTTATTTTGCGCGAAAGCGAATTTGTTTACAAAAACGCGTTTATGAAGCCGCAAAAGCTTTTCGATAGGGCTGATTTACAGATTTTTCCGCTTGAAAAAGTAATTCTGAACAACATCCCGTACCGTAACAAATTGATTTTTCGGTATCGGTATGCGGCGGTCGCCGAGCATAAGCATATCGTAGCGTATCACGCCCACGGTATGATCGAGGTTCGCTATATACGCGCGGTGCGGCATATAGAAGTTTTCGTAACCGCTTAGCTGCTCGAACAGCTCCGACAGAGTTGCGGATGTTTCCAATACGCTGTCGTCCGTCATCGTAATCTCGCGCGTGTGATTGAAGCTCTCTATCATCACGATATTGTACAGCGGTATTCTGCGCAGACCGTCCTTTGTTTTTACCGTAAGCGTTTCGTTTTTTTTTTGCACTGCCCGCAGCACCGCATCGTCAAAGCTCCCTTTACACACCGGCTTCAACACATAACCGCAGGCGCTGACCGAAAAAGCGTCCACCGCATAGTCGCGCGAAACGGTCAGGAACACTATCTCCGCGCGTTCGCCGCGACGGCGTATTATTTCCGCAAGATGTATACCCGTAATATCCGGCATCAGCACGTCGAGTATATACAGATCAAAGCCGCCGTTGCTTTCAATAAACCGCAAAAGCTCCTCCGCCGAATTGAACGCGCTCAGCCGTATCGGGAACTCCGGGTGTTCGGAGGCGAACTGTTCGGCAAGCATTCTGATTATCTCAATGTCCTCGACATTATCATCGCATAACGCTATTTCTATCAATCTCGTCACCTCTCTATCTCCGACAGTACTTTTTTCTGAATAAAGAATTGCGGGCTGCCCGCAAACCCCGGGGCTACCTCATATTCGTCAAAAACGATAACGAGCCTGTCAAAGCTGTCGATATAGAAGTTCGCGTCCTCGCTTATCTTGGTGAACGCGTCATCGCCGTCAACAAAGAAGCTGCCGTCCTCGTGCTCGTTTTTATACTTCATCTGCTCGAGTATCTCGGCGCTTATCACTCCGATGTAATCACTGCCTTCCTTGAACAGATCGGCAAGCTCCAGCACCTTATCCGCGTTCTTGTCATAAACTATCCAGCGGCTGTAATCCATTGAGCCGCCCGCGTTTACCGTCACATTGAACTGCACGACAAAATACTTCTCATCGTCGCGGATAACCGTGTATTTCATATCCTCCGCCACATAGCCGTTGTATCGGCGGTTAAAGTACCACATAAACTTTTTCTTCGCCTCGTCGGTGTAGTTCTTCACCGCGCTGTTCAGCTTATCGTTCCCGTCAAAATCGGGACTGTCTATGCTTATTGAGTTATCGCCCCAGCCGAAGTTGAAGCTCCGTATCGTGCGGATATTCACCGAGAGAAGCTCCGACGCCGCTTTCGCTGCGGACGGCAGCGCATTCAGCATAATAACTCCTCCCAGAACAATACAGATCAAAGAGGAAACCGCCCGCTTAAGCGTTCCTCTGTGCCTTGCGTCGTTAAACTTGTTTTTGGCGGCGCTGTTGTCATAAAACAACGCCGTTTGGAACACAAACTCCCCGTTTTCAAGCATACAGCGCAGAAAGCCGTTATACTTCTCCGCAATGCGCTTTACGGAGAGAAGTCCTATACCGTGTTCATCGGAGTGCTCTTCGATAACGGGCATTCCGTTTTCATCGAACTCAAAGCTGCGAAGACAAGGGTTTTCCACCGAAACAAGCAGCCGGTGACCGTCTTCAAATTTCGCCGAGATATTGATATATCGCTTTTCCTCGGGAAGATCGAAACAGGCTTTTATCGCGTTATCTATTGCGTTCGCCAGCACAAGGCACACGTCGTTTTCCGCAAACGGGAGCATTTCCGGCAGCATAAGGTTTCGCGTTATTATGCACTTCGCGTTCTCCGCACAGCCGATGTATTCCGACAACACCGCGTTTATCTCCGGATTTTTACAGTAAAAAACATTTTCAAGCCTGCCGAATGAGCCGTTCAGATCAGCTGTGTACTCAACGATCTTACCGCAGTTACCCTGCTTTGCAAGTCCTTCGATCACCGTAAGATGATGCCGCATATCGTGACGGTATTCGCGGGTGGCTTCCATTTTCCGGACTATCTTGTCATAGCCGCGCCGCTGAATATCAATAAATTCGGACAGTTCCTTTTCCGAACGCCTTGTACGGATAAGCTCTGCGGTCGAGTTCAACAGCTTCGCAATAACAAAGAAAACCGAAAGCGCGATCACCATAATAAAAATCAGCGTGATTATATTGGTCGTACTGTTCAAGAACCAGGACATCATCAGAAAGATCATAATTATCGGCACGGACAGCAGCAAGCTGTTTTGCCGATTTTCGACAACACAGAAACGGAACGCCCTGCCAACGAACCGGAACGCTATGAGCACAAGTCCCGCAGCCGCAAGCGCAACGACTGCGTTGACAACAATGTACAGCACATATCGCGGCGTTTCCATATCATTACCGATAAAACCAGTCAGTATCTTATGTAGTGATTTCAGTATCAGCACCCCTAGCGTTCCGACAGAGCAGACCGCCGCAGTTTCAAAAATGCCGCAGTCCGACAAGAAGTACAGCAGCACCGAAAACGGAAGATACGCCGTCAACGGAAGCAGCGTAAGCATAAAAGTGAGGTTTTCCGTGCTCAACAGCATAATCGCGATATTCACTCCCACGATAACTAGCCCTGCCGCGCCAAAAGCAAGCGCAGTCACGCGCGGCGAAAGCCGGCTTTTAAACAATGCCGCGCAAACCAGAATATACGACATAAAAATAATTATTTCCAATATTTTTGTTTCACCGAAAAACTGACCAAGCATTGAAATCTCCTTTAACAAAGCGAACCGCAATTTCCTTGTCCAACGTGCCGGGCACACGGTTCACGAACTAGGCAAGAAATAAAATAATAACAACTATACTCTAGATTATAATAGTAATTTTTTGGATTGTCAAGAGTTATATCATTATTAACACGTCTGAAAAACCGATTATTAAAGGGATTTTTTCGGTAAAATTCCGTTTCACGCAAAATACAGCGTATTTCACGAGGTAGTTTTTTAGATCAAAAACAAGGTTCTCGCCGAGATAAAGCCCGCAGGGCGCAGACCGAAGCCTTTAGCGTAACACAAAAATCCCTTGCAAGGCAAGGGAGGTTTTATTAAACTGTGATATTAAAGATCAGAATGAACTCCACACAACGGTGTGAAGCAGCGCAGAGCGTTTTTCACGGTTTCGCGAAGCGAAATCGCGGACGACCGTCCGCGAAGTAAAAAACGCGCCTGCTAAAGAGCTGAGGTCAAGCCCGCAGGGCGCAGACCGAAGCCTTTAGCGTAACACAAAAATCCCTTGCCTTGCAAGGGATTTTTGTGTTACTGTGATATCGTTACCAAATAGATTTTCTTTCATTTCGTGAAAAATCGGGAGAAGTTGGAACAACCTCTCCCGAAATTGACAGGGGAAGCTTGCGCTACTAAGTGACAACAAAAGAGATCATTTAAAAATATTATTGATTTGATCTTTTTGCTCTATAATATACACCAGCATTTCCCGATTGGTTCTTGCCAGATCCTTATATTCGTTGACACTTTCAAAATGCGCAACACATATCATTTGGATAGAACAAATGACATAGTAGATCGCTTTCTTTTCTTCAGCTGTCAAAGAATTTATACTGTCGTAACCACGCAGGATCGTATCCAATATTACAGGAAAACTATCATAAGCGTTTTCTACATTATGCTGCTCGGACAGTATTCCCGTGGCACAATAGCAAGGATCCCATAGACGTACATTCCGTTCGCTCAGTTCAAAGTCGATAAACCCAACCACATCACCATCGCAAAACAAAATATTGCACGGATTCGGGTCGCGGTGGATCAACTGCTTTGGCAGCTTTTCAAACAGCGCACCAAAATCGTCGATATACTCCTTAAAAAAGCTGTCCGGTATCCTCATGTTCCATTGCATATTCTGCTTTTGCACATTGGGGAGAGCCCATTCGGTTACATGAGCAAATAAATTCTGCTCAAACGGTTGGATGTCATCTTCTACCACAGCCAGCGCGTTATGCAGTCTTGCAATACTTTGTCCGTACTTGAACCCATAGTCTCCGCGAGCGGTGCCAAAGTGTTCGGCTTTAGGAAGCGGTTCACCCTTTGATCTGCGTATCAATACGAAACTATTTTGATCATCGGTGAGATCGCCGCCTTTTTTTGTCGGAACCGGAACTGCCGCAGCAAAGCCCTGTGCCTCCATTACTTTCGCAACTTGAGCGTTTCGCAGCAGCATTGCACGATCTCCGGTTTTAAGGAAATAATCCCCGCCGATTTGCCATATGTTGTTTGCCGTTTTTGTGCCGTCCGCGATCTTCACATCATTTATGGCGAGATCCTGCGGAATGTCCCAATTATTCAGGACTTTTCGTAATTCTGCTTCTGTTAACATAGTTGATACCTCCGGTATTGATTGATGCGTTCCATAAAGGGATAAATATTTTTTTGGAGAACAACCATACATACGCAAAAATGCTTTGTAAAATCCTGCGTAGCTGTCGAATCCGTATTCCATTGCCGCGTCTATTGCTTTGCGCTTAGAGCTTATTTCCGCCAGCGCGCGATCCAATCGCCGTCTGTTGATATACGCCGCCAATGGTACGCCGATAACTTGAGCAAACAAACGTTGATAATGCCAGACCGAATATCCCGCCATATGTGCCAACTCTTCGGGCGTAATATCCGTTTTCAGATTTTGTTCGATGTAAACAATACCTGCTTTAATGATATCTGCGTTTTTCATAATCGTTCTCCTTCCCGGGAATGATTTTATTATAACATAAAAATAGTCAAAAATCATTTCCTATTATGCTGAAAATGAAAAGATGGTATAAAAGGTATCAATAATATCAACTTATTAATTGTGAGTTGTCAATGAAAACGATTTCGTTTTCGAGAATGGGTATGAAAAGAAAAACGACAATTTTCCGTCGAAAAATGTCGTTTTTCTGTGACATCGTGAATAACTAGATTTTTGAAAAAATCAATCTATCGGCGGTGAAATCAACACCGCGTTGTTTTTGCGATTCCGCGAAGCAAAAACAATGCTGACAACGAGCTGAGCGAAAGGCGCAAAGCGTCTACCTCGAAGGCGTTGGCGTAAAACAAAAAATTTGACACAAAACCGCCTATTGGCGAAGCGACAACACTGCGTTGTTTTTGCGGTATTTCACTCGGCGAAGCCGAGTGAAATCGAATTGCCATTAGGGCAATTCGAGCAAAAACAATGCTGACAACGAGCTGAGGTCAAGCCGAAGGCGCAGACCGAAGCCGTTGGCGTAACACAAAAAATGCCCTCGCTTCGCGAGGACGTTTTTTGTGTTACTGTGATATCGTGACCAAAAAGATTTGAAGAAAAGCCGCCTATCAGCAGAGCGTCAACACTGAGCGCTTTTCACGGTTCCGCGAAGCGGAATCGCGAACGAAGTCCAACGTCAGCAATGAGCGTTTGCGTGTGTCGCGAAGCGGCGTGCGCAAATGCCATTATCCTTATATGCCGCCTTGTCTTTCATAGCCCAAAAATTATTTTTATATGCGAATCGACCGTGCTCTGCAGATACCAAATGAGAAGATAAAACAATATCATTCTTAGGATCGCGCCCGAAATAGATAAAGTTTTTGCCATACTCATTTAGCTTTACGGTGCGTGGTGTTTTACCGCCATCAAAGATAGTCACCAATGAACTTGTCATCTCTTCTGCCGTTTGAGCATAATATGTAGTTTTGTCAAAGTCAAGCATAATCTATTCCCTCTAATCACAAGCAGGTTATGATTATCCGTGCGCTATATGCACAAACTCGGTATATGTACTAAAGAAGTTTCGTGCCGCAGTTTGTGCAAAACGCTCCACCATCCATTTTGGAACCACATTTTGGACAAACTTTGACCTTATCTTGTTCAAGCATAGGATGCTGACTTGTTTCAAGCGGCGGTTGATAAGTCTGAGGCTGGTGAGCAATGTTGGGGATACTTTTTCTGCTGGATAACGCGATTATCAAGGAGATTACAAATATAACGATCGCTATCCATGTTCCGATTGAGACATTACCGTCTTCAAAGTCAAACGGATCATCCTCAAGTCCGTTGTCTATCACATAATGGATGATTTGCATAATCCACAGAAGGATGCCGATAATATTGACTGTAACAAAAAATCTTTTTCTTCCGGACAAAGATGCAACAAACATCATCAACGAAGGAACAAAGATCGTTATCGTAAATTGAACGACCCAATAATCCCAAGCATCTCCTCCATCCTTGAAAATCATTTCGATCACCTCGAAAAATTTATCATCGACATCGCTCGGAAACAACCCGCCCCAAACATCAAATATCGGTACAAACATCGCATTCAGCAAAGCGAATACAGATAGTGTAATCAGCACCAGTCGTACAGACTTATTCATTGAATACTCCTTTCTTTAGCATCAAAATCAACGTACAGTTTCCCTGCAAGTTATTTTACGGTTACATTTGCAAAACCGTACCTCGTATGATAATTATCAGACGAACTCATATCAATTTTAATTTGACTTACTCCGATAATATCTACAGCTACCTTTTGGGGCAAAGCATCGCCTTTCGCCTCAAATTCTTTTTTTAGAACTCCGTCACAATAAATCTTTACGGTGGCTGTGTTAAATGCTGTTCCATCCTTATGTCAGATTAAGAAATTTAAAGATGATTACTGACTATCAACATTAAAAATAGCATATCCTCGGTCATAGTAACATTCAGACAACGCAGATATATTTACATCTTGCTTTTAATCTTAAAATGTCCTGGACACATTATCATTCTCACATTGATTCACTTCGAATGTAGACACCTTTTTGATAAATCCCCAAATATGGCGAAAGCGCCTTACAAGAAAAAACCGCTTAACAATGCGCTTTCAAACATTTGTCATTCGTAGACAGAAAAGATTTTTCTCCCGTGAACAAAGGCAAAATTTTGTGCAACCTCACTTGAAACAGATTCTGCTCTTTATTGACCAGGATAAACAAGAAATTAGATTATGTGGCAAAATATGCATTTACCTATCCAATCTAAACTCAAGAATTCCATTTTCATAAAATCGAGAGGAAATATGTCCGCCTTTTTTATTTAGTTTTGGCAGCAATTTCTTTCCAACCATTATTATAACATCAAAAAAATCATTTGGAGTCCAAGGAATATTATCAATTACTTGAAAACCTTCGACATTTTTTAATTGATCAACGAGCTTTACAATTACGGGGTATAAAACCAATTTGCTGCGTCCATCGTTTCCCAATATTCCCGTAATTATTCCCTCTATCATATAATCATTTATAATAGGGTCATTTTTTTCGTTATAGGTAACTTTATACCCATCATAAGGCTTTCCCTAGTCTCCATCATATCCAACAATTGCCTCGAGTACTTTCATCTTGTCAGAAGTTTTAACCATTGTATCCATTCCTTTCCAGTGCAGAAATATGCTCGCACTTTTTTTGATAAATAACTTTCTCTTTCTATAACTAACGGAATGTTAGCCCCGAACAAGAGCAAGATTCTATCGGAATCTCGCACAAATATGGGAGACGCTTCTACGACGTGAAACCGAATAGAAAAAATCTAATATTAGTTTCCAGTCAGCTTGTTTTCCGATAATGCTTTTCTGATAGGTGTTGAAATTCACTCATAATGGTACACCTTACATATTTACATTTAACGAAACATCTGAGCAATTTGACCTAAAAACGGATATAATCTATCTGCAAATGTTGCAATTGCACAGCAAGCGCTTGTAAACTTCACACCGCTGTCAATCTTCTTAAGCAGCTTAAAATGCGTCGTTACTAACGCTTCATCAGGCGCATTGGAACTCAGCTCCTGTTCAATAACACCTATGCTTTCAACGGCTTCCTGCTTGTCCTCGTCCGAAAGATTATTGGCAAGACTGTTTCGCATTTCATCGATAAGGTCTTTGAGTTCTTTAATTTCCATGCCGTTGTTTTGGACAACGTGTGCGTTTGCTTTATCTTTGACAACAATAAGCTGCCCGCCATTACTGATGTATGTTACTGTTTTGGCATCTGAACCCATTTCAAAATCCACTTCCTTTATATAGTTTTTTATGTGCTCTATAAGTACAGAAACGATGTTACGATTAAAATTCTTGACCATCAAATCGTTATTTTTTTCTGCGTTTGAATAAGCATACAACAATCCTTTCGGAATGAATTGGTCTTCTCTTTCGCATAAAATTTTAATTATAGAGTAAATTTCGGAAATTTCTTTTTCCTTGCCAATACCTAATTTAAATCGAAAACGACCGTTCCCTCGAAGAACGCTTTCAAAGTCCTCTCTTATTTTATCGGAAAACCCGCCGCATGATTTTATATAATTCATAATGAATTCGGTTTTCTCGATATAATCAAGAAATCTTTCCATAATGTCGATACAGGAACTGTAATCAGCTTCCATCAAACGCCCGGATATATCGGTAAATTCGGACTTTTTTTTTCCAAATCGGATTTATTCATCTCCAAAATTGATCACCCCACAAAACATACAATATCAATCCGTACTTTTAATATCTTATATCGGTTTTCAGTCTGTAATTCAGACCAAAATCGATTGGTGTGGCTTCGTATGCAAGGAACTCTGTCCTCACACCTCAACCAAAGGTTTCCGTCATTAGTAGACTTGCAGAAATTTGTTATTGCCTTTTCAGTCGAATAAACGCCCCGTTCATTCCGTTAAGATGAACACCGTTTTCGTCAACGGGACCTCTGCGGTAGCTGTGAAACAAATCAGAGTGACAACAGGTGCAAATTCCGACCTTACTGATGTTTTCTTTTTTCAGTCCTGCATTCATCAATCGCTTAAGATTGACACCGTTAAGATCTATATGCGGTTTTTCGCCTTCATAGTAAATAAATTCTGAAAACCCGTTTTCCTCAAACTGTTCAGCTACCTCAAAGCCCGTTTCAAAGCAACACTGCTCTATTGACGGACAAATCTGCGCAACAATATTTTCCGAACAGCAGCCGTATTTGTCACGCATTACCGCGACTGTGTTTTCGATGATAGGGATAAGACTGCCTTTCCACCCGGCATGCAGTGCTCCAATGACACGTTTCTCACTGTCCGCAAGAAATATTATTGCGCAATCCGCAGCATACATATAAAGCGCAATGTCCGGATCGTTAGTCACAAGACCGTCAGCATGCGCCGAAGCAGGCTCGTCAAATATATCAATTATATCTTCTTTTCCTACACAACGAACAATGTCTGTGAGGTAAATAAGTCTGTTAGTAATAACAGTTTCCGGATCGATCTCAAGCGCTTGACATGCCAAGCGGAAGTTTTCTCTTCCATTATCTATATCCAGCTTTTTATAAATGTTGCAGTTCATTTCAGCGTAGGTCCCCTGTGAGATTCCTCCTATTCTGGTGGTAAAAAACGCATCGGCAATACCCGTTGCTTTGATAGCTGACAATTCCACCATCCTGATACCATTTTTTTAACAAACTGATGCATCATTAGTGTCACACCTTTCCATAATAACCCATTATTTCCCTAAAATCCTCGGGGAGCTTGGATTTGTTTCTATTAATGTTGGTAAAATCCACATAGCAGCACCTCAAACCGGATATTGCTTGGAATATTTTCTCCGGAACTGCGTTGCCCGAGACTGCATCTTTAAATGACAAAGAATAAACCTTTCCGTTTAAAGTTGAAAAGAACACCTTGCCATCACGATATTGAAGGTTTAATACCTTGTCGTTAAGGGAAGGGTAGATATAAGCACGCTTTGCCTTTCTCATTTCGAGGTCAATTATATATATGTAAATATGCCCACTATAATTCCCCGCAACAAAGTATAACTTGCCGTCATACTTAACAAGTCTGAGCGATGAGCATCCGTCTGCACTGTCAATAAAAACCGGGATATCTTTATCGTTGTAGTCAGATATGATAACACAAAATGCATTTCTGACCGATTCATCGCTGTAATCGCCGCCGCATGCCATTATTGTTTTATCGTCAAAACTGATTTCATCGATATAGCGAATTATTACCCTTTTGTTTTCTTCGCTGATTTCCCATACCTTATCCAGCTTGTCCTGCCCTTCGCAAATGCTGAAAACAGTTCCCGGCTTGTTGCTGTCTTTATTGTTTGCACAAAGCAGCAACCGTTTTTTTTCGCCTTCTTTTACGGTATGAATGGAACGCAGATCATACTTCATTTCACCGAGCGTTTTTATTTCGGGCAAAGAGATATAGCTGCAATTGGAAAAATCAATTTTAAACGCACGCAAAACTGTTTTGCCATCGATGTCGTTATAGCCGGTCAAAATAGTATCATCGGAAAGAAATCCAAACGACAATACCCTGCTTACGGGTTCGGTTATCATTAGTGTTTCACCTGTTCGCTCGCTTATAACCGAGAGCTTGTTGTCATACGAGCAGGAAATTACATAACCTTCATTTTTAATGCTGACATAGCGACACTCCCATACCCAGTTATCATGCGGCGCCCAAACCTGCATACAGCGCCAACCATCGCCGCACTCCATCCATTTGCTTACCTCTCCACTATAATGTGCAGCATAAATCACTTCATCGCTTACTACATCAATATAATGTATCCCGTTATCGTGTCCATCAAGATGATATAAGAGTGTACCGCCGTCACCCTGGGCTTCCAATATTTCCACTGATCTTTCGGTTGATCCTGTGGCAATATATTCTTTGGTGTTATAATTAAAGCATACCGCGCAGTTTACGGACATTGAGTGTCTGTTTCCGAAATAATCCACGCCCAGATATTCGCTATTTGAATCAGAGGAAATCTTCAGCAGCCCGGCGCTTTCCGGTGAGTCTTCAATGTTGGCGGCAAGATAAACTTCATTACTAGACGTCTCACAAAAAGAATTCCAGCCTTTAAAGCCCGTTCTTCCTTCATGCGTTCTGTCTGTTACCGGATACTCTTTCTGCTTTTTAACGGCAATGACTTTTGAAGAGCTGCTTCCCTTATCACCCGTGATTTCAATATTTATAAGCATAACTTCTCCAAAGCCTAATTCCACTGCTGCAATATCAATGATCTTGCCGCTGTTGACCTTGTAATAATCGAAAAAAACAGCGTCGCCCCTTGTGAGCTTCTTAATGACATTTCCGAAAGAGCAATATAAATTATCGCCTTTGAAAGTGAGCCTGCACGGAAAGGACTTTGATTTCTCAATATTAAATGAAATCTTCTCATTATGCGGAACTGTCAGACGACAGCCTTCTGCCTGAAGGCTCCACACGCCTCCACCCTCTGTAGATACAAAAATTTTATCGTCAAATTCAACGACATCCAGTACCTTAGTGCTTGCCGTGCCGCTGCACTGCAAAAACTCGCGAGCTTCCTCTTTAATATGAAAAACATCATAATTGATCTCGTAACTCCAAAGCGTTATTTTTCCGTTATCATCGCCTGTTAAAATAAATTGTTTATTCAGAAGAAGAGCCGCGCGAACTGCGTATTCGGGATAGTCCGTTATCCGATAATGTTTTCTAATCTTCATATCAAAACAGAAAAACCCGAGCTTGGAAAAACTAACCAGAAATCTTTTTTCAACCCAAAGCATAGAGAATACTGCGCCGGGTTGCCCGAGTGCGTTAAGGGTATATTTCTTTATCACTGCGTCTTCAAAATTCGCAGTAATTTTATTATTTTTATAAAGTTTAATGCTATTTAATGAGGTGTCTGACAAGTCAAGCTCGCTGAAATTGAATAACGACAGATCGTTATTTCGACCTATTGCGGCAACACGTATTATCTGCGAAATTGCCGGCGAAGTAAGTTCGGCTTTATCAATATTATCAAGCCTATTTTGTATCGCAGAATTGACGCTTTCATTTTTGTATCGATACTCATTAAGAATATCTGCCAAAAGCACCATAACCTCTTGGGATATGATATTGGTTCCAAAATATTTGTTTATCTCATCGGGACCATATTCAACTAAAATTTCCCTTAAAAAGCTTGCTGCAAAAAAATCGCGATAATTCTGATGTCTGAATTCAAGGCTGCCATCTTTTTCGCATTTTATTATATCTTTGAAAAAAATGTGATTTTTGAGCTTATCAAAACACTCGATCAGTTCTTTAAATTCGGCATCGGCAACAAAATCTTTAAAATCCTTTGGATAGAAGTTGAACACGCCTTTATCGGTCATATAATAGCCGGCACACCGCAAGAGCTTTTCCACATTAGACAAAGAAGCGCCTTCTTTTTCTTCTCCCTCCTTTGCATTTCCGGCTTTTATCTTTTCAATATATTTCGTCATCAAATCGCCATAAGTTTGTAAATCATCAATCGGAGAATTCTTCAAATCGGGTGAGTTTACAAGACAATACATTATCAAAGCCATGGGGGTTTTCAGGAATTCTTTCACATGGTCTTTTTTGCCGGGTGCCATCACGTTTTTTAGAATTTTTGTACGATTAGGATTCCCGGCGAAAAATATATCAATATATTGTTTTATTGAGTTTGATGAAAGCATATTTGCCGAATATTCCACGGCAGACTGCGAGCCGATAAAAAAACAGTTCTTCATATCATATCTCGAGGTAATTATAAACCGAATTTTATCGTTTTTTGACGCAAGATGCCGCACACTCGCTGAAAGCTCACTTTGAAGCTCTTTGGTCGGCACCTCGTTAAAGCCGTCAAGCAAGAGCAAGATTTGGTCATCACTCTCCATACTAAACCACTCTGTCATTCCATTCCCTGCTTTTTCGGGAGTGAGCTCGGAGCCGTCATAGTCAAAGAGCAACTCATAAACATAGCTAAGAAGCGACTTGTGACTTTTTTATAGTCGTTAAGCTGCACATAGACGGGTATAGTATTTTCGTTCTCATCGTCAAGCAAGCTCTCCGCGAGACCGATCAAGCTGAATGTCTTGCCGCATCCGCCGGGACCCTTAACCATAATGTTTTTTCTCGGGTCTTTTTTGAACACTTCCTCTAACGGCAGATTCTCGACTTTCTTACCTTTTTCAACATTTTCATAAGAGAACGGAAGCGTCATTTCATTTATTCGGGGATATTGTTCCGAAAAGCTCACAGGGATAAATCTTCCGCAGTCCTCTTTTGCTTTTTCATTAATTCTTTCCGCTTCCTTTCTGAAGGCAGTGATTATCGAAAGTGACGAGTGTTTTTTCAAAAAATTTTCGTTCGCCAGCATTCGCTTATATTTTCTTATCAAACGTACAAGACAATATGAATAATCGTCCTCGGAACGCAGAAGTACTGCGTTTCCCTGCTCGTCCGTATAATCACAAGGATACAGCGACGTTATCAGGCAAAGTGCCAAACCATCGCGCGAATCACTTTTGAAAGCCGCCCTAATAACTTCACCAATCATTTGATTTTTTGAGGTGTCAAAACCTATCATCGCGGGGTTCAATTCTTCGAGTTCCTGCGCTTCAACAATGGGCAGTGCTTCTCTGCACCTTTTGAAATTAAAGCTCTCGAAAAAAGAACCAAGTCTGCCATTAGGAAATTTCAGAAGAGCGTGCTGAATGGCACTGTCGCTTTCAATCGTTCTTTCGAAGAGATGCTTACATACTTGACCATCATTTGAAAGGCTGAATTTATTATAGCAGAGTTTGTCATTAAAAAATCTCAACATATCCTGCTCATTGGTAATGTTCAGATACTTTTCACATATATTCTTAAAAATCAAACGTTTCAAAAAATCACCTCATTGAAAACATTACGATAAACTCATAACTCTATATAATTATAATATACAATTATCTAATGTTTGTATTTATAATAAGTATACCATATATTTACTATGAAATCAACCGATTTTCCAATTGGAAATTGCCCAGAACTCGCAACCTTGCGCAAGATGTCGAAATTTTGCATGAAATGCACGATTTTTGTATTTTTTGTCAATTCTCGGATTAAAACTTTGTTAGATTTAGCCAAACACAAAGCAACTGAAAATTTCCAATTTTGTAGAAATCCGAATTTTGCTATTCGGATTTCTACATAGTGGCTTAACTTACATCTCCATCGACATACCCATACCCTCGTACTCGTCCTGATCCTCATCCAAATCCTCGTCCTCATCGAGCTCCTCGGTTTCCTCATCCTCGTCGTCAAAATCGGTTGAAACAGCGGCGTTTTCCTGTTCCTCGGGTTGTTCCCCGACCTCGGCGGAAACCTCGCTCAAATCGCGCGACACGTCCGCCTTTTCCTCGACGTTCGACTGCGCTGCTCTTTGTGTCAGATCGCGGTTGATCTCGTTTTCGATAAGACCAATTACAAAATCCTTTTGGGTCATGTTGTTGCGCTGCAGATAGTCCTTAATCTGCTGAAAAAGTTCCTCCGGCACTTGAAATGCCAATGTTCGCATATTGCCCATGTTCTTGTCCTCCTTGATACTAAGTTTCGGGTGGAGTTCGTCCTGTAATGCCAAAGCTACGAAATCCCCCATTGTCATTCCGTGTTCCTCAATGTATTTCTTGACCTCGGCGTGCAAATCCGCGTCGATCTTGACGGTAACGCCCTTTTTCTCGTTAGTTGCCAATGTTTTCATTCCTTTCGATAAAATTTCTGAAAGCAGATTCCGCGATCTCCTCGACCGCGGAATCCGTTTGCGCTGCCTCAATCAGAAGCAACTCGTAAAGCCATGCCGGAATCTCAATCTCCATTTAACCCCTTTCTTACTTCAAAACCGCCCTTGAAGGTCACTGTTACGGTGTTTTTGCTCTCAACCATGACCTTTTCGATAAGCTGCCGCACCGCCACATCATCGTATTCTGTCATGGTGAAGTCCTCATTCTCGAGCCGTTTCAGCACCACGTCCAATTCAGCGGAGCCTCTTTGTGCCGTCATCTGTTTCACCTTTTCAGTTTCAATGAACTCTCGCAGCGTTTTCATTTCCTCGCTGAATTTCTCGATATCCGCCATAGCTGTGGCAGCGGTTTCAGGTACGGTCGCCAGCTTTATCAGCTCGTCTATGTTGTGGGCGAGTTCGTCGATCCGCTGCTGTGCCGCCTGTACGCTGCCGTTGAGATTCGGGTCAAGCACCTCGGTTATGCCTTCCCGAAGCACCTTTGCCACATCGTCCTTGACCTCGCAGAACTCGTTTATCGCGCTTACGATTGCCTTGTGGAGTGCCTGTTCGTCAATGGTAGGGGAATTGTGGCACTTTTTCTTGCCGTATTGAATGCGGTTTATGCAGCGCCACTTTATCTCCTTGAAGCCTTTTGCCGTCCATGTCACTCGACGGTAATGCGTTCCGCATTCTCCACAGATAAGCAGCTCCGACAGCGCATATTTCGCACTGTATTTGCCTTGATCGGTCTTGGTGAGTTTGTCGGCAATCGCTCGTTTGGCAGACCGCCTTGCCATTTCCTCTTGAACTCGGTTGAAGTCGGCTCGGGATATAATAGGCTCATGATGGTTCTTGACCAGATACATCGGCAGCTCGCCGTTGTTCTTACGGCTCTTTTTGGTAATGCAGTCGGTGATGTAGGTCTTTTGCAGGAGCGCGTCGCCCGTGTATTTTTCGTTTGTCAGAATTCGCCGAATTACTATTTTACGGTAAGGTGAACCGCTGCCTTTTGTCATCAGTCCCTTTTTGTTCAAGCAGTCCGCTATCTGCTCCATACTTAAGCCGTCAAGATATCGGCGGAAGATTTCCCGAACGATCTCCGCTTCATCGGGGACAATCTCTGGAGCTTCATTATCGCCTTTTCGGTAGCCGAGGAGCCTTGCATATTGCATAGGCACATTACCGTTCTTGAAACTCTGCCGAATGCCCCAAGCCACATTTTTGCTTATCGACTCTGACTCGGCTTGGGCAAAGCATGACATTATCGTCAACATCATCTCGGTGTCGGTTTCAAGTGTATTGATGTTCTCTTTT
>DILZ01000132.1 GCA_002425305.1 Ruminococcaceae bacterium UBA5579 | reverse complement strand
AATAAAACTTTAATTTATATACTATTTGATTAGCATTTCCTTAAATCCTGCCGTATTCAATCCGTTTTTATGAGAAAGTATGTCCCGCCTGTAACAAATATATCAAATACCGTTAAGATTTCTAACGCTGTCGCGGCGTATCAGCTTTCCCGCTACAAGCGTTCTTCCGCGCTTATAGCTGCCGTCGCGTATCTTGTGGAGTATGATGTCCACCGCCTCGGTCGCCATAGCCTGGCTGTTCACNNGGTTCACGTCCATTGTCGTGAGGTGCGGCTGGCACATCGTGGAGTAAACGTGGTTATCATATCCCACAACGGATATGTCGTCAGGTATCTTGCAGCCCATCGCCTGCAGTTGGTTCACCAGTCTGAACGCGGATTCGTCGCAGCTGCACACGAACGCGGAGGGCAGCTCCTGCGGCAGCGAGAAGCTCTTGTATATCTCGCCGTCCGGTGAACGGTCGCCGATGATCCATTCCTGACGCAGCGAAATGTGGTTTTCAAGCAGAGCCTTGTAAAAACCGAGATATCTGTCCTGAATACTGGAAATGCTGTTGATATTGCCGACAAATCCAATTTTTCTGTGACCGTTGGAGATAAGATGCGAGGTGAGGATATACGCGCCGTAAAAGCTGTCGGATAAAACCGTTTCGGTGTCCTCGCGGCTGNNGCCGTAGAAATCCAGAAAAACGGTGGGTATGTAATACGCCATGAGCTTGTCTATATATTCGTCGGAGAACTGTCCTAACAGGATAAGCCCGTCGACCTTCTTGTCGCGGACGGAGTTCGGTANNTCGCGGTAGCCGTTCGTGCCGTCTTCCACGACCTCCAGCATACCGTAGTAGTTTTGCTGCTGTAAAAGCTCCACGAGGTACTTGTACATTATCCAATAAAACGCGGACGGCTCGCTGATAAAATACTTTGCGACAACTATCCCGATATTGTATGTCAGTCCGTCTTTCATAGCGCGGCCGCCCGTGTGCATACGGTAGCCCATTTCCGTTGCCTTCTGCTTTATGCGTTCGCGCAGCGCCTCGGAAACGCCCTCGCGGTCGCCCAGCGCCTTGGAAACGGTGACTGTGCTTACGTTCATTGCCTTTGCAACGTCGCTCATAGTTACTGTTTTCTTTACCATTTTCGTACAATTCCTTTCGGAGTGATTTATACTTCAAACCGCATAATATCGTAAAATATAAGGCATACTTGAATAAAATATCTATAGTAAACGACACGAGAGTTTCCCAATTGAAACGCGCAAGCAAATGTATCAATGCGGCATTTCTAAAACCAAAACACGATTGTTTATGTCGTTTACTATAAACGCGCAAAGTGTGTAACGCAGAAACGCGGCGCCGGGAATATTTAAGTGCCTAAAACGCTGAGTTTGTTTTTGAGGATAACCCCCTAATATATTTTAAGTTATTATTTGAGTTTTGTAAAGTTACTTTTTTACCAAAAAAAAAGCTGCATTTTTGTGTATTTTGTTGAACAAATTATAAAGTTTTCCGAGTTATTGTGTTAAAATCCCGTTTTTTTGCGTTATGTATGGACTTTGCGTCAGATATGTGGTATTATATTATCAAGGATCATAATGTGTTTTTTAAGGAGTGGGAAAATATATGAAAAAATACGGCAGTGTCGTTGCGGCGTTTTTGCTTGCCGCAGCTCTTTGCGGCTGCTCCGGCAAGGGTAACTCTTCGCAGAGCGGCTCGTCCACAACGCCCGACGCGATAGTCGTTTCGAGCGTTGAAAGTATGTCGTCCGTTCACAGCTCAACGGCGGCGTCAAGCTCTCCGGCGTATTCTTCATCTGCGGCGGAATCCTCTTCACCGACGGAAAGCACCTCATCGGGCGGCAACAGCGTTCCTCAAGTCGATGACGCGACGTTTTTGGTGGGACTTGCGGGAGATACGATATTAAAATCGGAGATAACAACGGTGTTTACAAATGACGGCAGCGACTGCACACCCGATGACCTTACCGAAGACGTCTTTTCTGCGGTCCTCTGCAAGGGCTTTACCTATGTCGCCGAGCCTTCAAGGGTATCGCGCAACACTCTGGATCACGCGGACGTGTTTGACAGCGGTGAAATGCGGTTTACCGATATGTCCGAGCCGGTGGTGAAGAATTATGTGCGTCTCAACGTCGGCGACACGATATGCGGTATGACCTTAAAATCGGCGGAGGTCAATTTTGCGCGGGGTTCGGAACAGGAAACGTTCGAAATGAAGGACGGTTCTTTTAAAAAAGGCAGCGAGCTTGGGCTTAAAGAGATCTATTTTAACGGTTCCACTGCGGAATTTGAGGGAGAGTTTGAAATGACGGGCTACATCTGTCGGATCGTCGAGGATGTGTACGGCATAGGCACGGGGGATATAATTTTCGTTCCGTGCGACGGCGAGGCGGATTTTCCCGTTATGTCCTACCGCCTGAGCGGCGACGACGGATTTTACCACACCTCGCAGGTGTATTCGCTTGTGGGGCTTATCTGGCAGAACGAGTTCGGGTATGTGCGGCTCGGCAACGTGAACGACACCACGGCGGACGTTTCGGGGCTGCCCGGGGACGGCTCATTTGTGAAGGCGCGTGTGACGGCGGATGGACTGAAGCTCAGCTGCGGGCTGAACTTCGTTTCTACAATATCGGCGGAGCTTACGGACGTAACCGTTTTGTGACAAATTCAGAGCGTCAGACTGTCGATAAACCCCCATCTACTTCGTCAACCGCACAC
>DILZ01000080.1:4662-8914 GCA_002425305.1 Ruminococcaceae bacterium UBA5579 | reverse complement strand
GCTTCAACGGCGCGGCTGCCGACAGCGTGGAAAGTCTTGCGAGAATTTTCCTCACTACGACGGTAGCTCCTGCTGTAGCGACTTGCATGACTATGATATTCACCTGGCTGAAAACCGGCAAGCCCGATGTTTCGATGTGCCTGAACGCGTCGCTTGCGGGCTTGGTGGGTGTTACCGCTCCGTGTGCGGACGTTGACTGCTTAGGCTCTGCGGCGATCGGTCTGGTTTCGGGATTTTTGGTCGTATTCGGCGTTTGGCTGCTCGACTACAAGCTTCATATCGACGACCCCGTCGGCGCGGTCGGAGTTCACTTCTGCAACGGTATCTGGGGAACATTGGCGGTCGGCTTGTTCTCAACGGGTACGGGTCAGAACATTGGCATCAACGGCGAACCCGTTAAAGGTCTTTTCTACGGCGGCNNGATTTGCTATAGCTCAGGACGGCGGTGCAAGTGGTATCGCAGGTAAAGGTCTTTTCTACGGCGGCGGATTCGAGCTTCTTGGCAAACAGCTCCTCGGTGAAAGCGTCGAGTACGTCACAACCAGCTGTGATACCAACAAGACCGGCAAGTGAAGCGTTAAGACACATGGAAACATCAGGTTTACCGTATTTGAGCCATATAGCTCAGGACGGCGGTGCAAGTGGTATCGCAGGTAAAGGTCTTTTCTACGGCGGCGGCTGGGAACAGCTCGGCATACAGGCGCTAGGTGTTGTGTCGATATGCGCGTGGACTGCGGCGGTCATCTCGCTTACGTTCCTAATAATCAAAAAGACCATCGGGCTTCGCGTTTCCCGTCACGAGGAGATCGTGGGTCTGGACGCTACGGAACACGGACTCCCCAGCTCCTACGCAGACTTTATCCCGACTATGCAGGTCGAGACCACCGCTTCGGGACGCGACAAGGAGGTCGATACTCTCACACAGGTCGAGGCAAAGGCAGCGGACGCGGCAGCTTCAAGCGACAGCAAGGACAGCGTTCCCGTGGTACACAAAAAGTACACGCCGTCTAAGGGCAACCATATGTCGAAGGTGGTTATTATCACAAAGCAAGAGCATATTGAGGCTCTCAAGAACGCGATGTCGGCGATCGGCATTACGGGTATGACAGTCACGAACGTACTCGGCTGCGGAATGCAGAAGGGCGCTACGGAATACTACCGCGGCGTTCCTATCGAAACACACCTGCTGCCGAAAATCAAAATGGAGATCGTTGTGTGCAAGGTGCCTGTTGAAGATGTTGTGGAAACCGCAAAGAATGTGCTCTACACCGGCAAGATAGGCGACGGCAAGATATTCGTTTACGACGTGGCAGACGTTGTTAAGGTGCGCACGGGCGAAAGCGGCTACGATGCGCTTCAGGATAACGAATAAACTCCAAAAAGCAAATTAAAAAGTGACCCCTCGGACGAAACGCTTCGCGCCGAGGGGTATCGCTATTTCAAAAGTATATTGACCGCGAAAGCCGCCATAAGGTCGTATTCGGAAATATTCCCGGAAATATCCACGGGCTGCTCCAGCGGCTCGCAGACCCCGCTTTCGGTTCGTATCGAGCGGTTAAGGGAAAGCGTGAGCCTTTCGGGAGTGCGCGATGTTACGGAAACGGTGTTTTTCGGCGATACCCCGCACGTTATCAGCTGAACCCGGCGCGGAAGCTCGGCGGAGGGCTCGTCGCCGTCGACGATCACGCTCAGCGCGGAACGTATCTCGCACCGCGCGTTTTTTCCCATTATCACGACCGCGTTTTCACAATCCACGGCGGCAAAGTCGCGCGCTGTTATAGTCGGCTTGCCGAAGATCAGCTCCGCAGCGCGGCTTTCGCCAATTATCACCACTGTTCCCATTTTATTCACCTCTGCGAATAGTTTGCGGAGACTTTGCGGAAATATTCGCAAATCACCGTTCACTCTAAAACGCTTTGACAAACGGGAAAGCGGGGAGCGTATCNNGTCCTCCCCGCTGTTATTGCAGATTTCTCTCACTTATAAAGCTCAAAAACTCCCTCGCGGGCAGCGGCTTTGAAAAGTAAAATCCCTGAACATAGCTGATGTTCAGCTGCTCTATGATCTGAAGCTGCTCCTTTGTTTCAACGCCCTCGGATACGATATCGAGATCCATTCCGTGTATCATATCCATTGCCGCGTCCATAATGTATTTTGCCTTGCTGTTCTCAAAATAAGCGTTCGTCATCTCGCGGTCGAATTTAACTATCTCAACGGGCATATCAATGATGTAATTCAGATTGGACTGTCCCGTTCCGAAATCGTCCAGCGAAAAGTTCACGCCGAAATCAAGCAGCTTCTGCATATTGTGCAGCATTACGCTCTTGGTATCCAACGACGCGGACTCGGTTATCTCAAAATTGATCATATCGGAGGAGATGTTGTATTGCTCCATAATTCGGATATAATCGTCGGCTAAATTCTCGCAGCCGCATTGGATCACCGACAAATTCACTTCGATATACCGCAGACCGATGCTGCGCAGGTCGTTGTCGCAAATAAATTCGCACACCTTGCGAAAAACTGTTTCGCCCAATTTTAAGATCAATCCGTTGCTTTCGGCGATCTTTACGAACCTCCCCGGAGGAATTATGTTGCCGTCCTCGCCGCGAATACGCACCAGCGCCTCCGCCGCCGTAAAAATGCGCTCCTTCGTGGAATAGATCGGCTGATAATATACCTCCACCCTGTCATCGTTCAACGCGCTTATGATAAGCTCGGATATCTCCTTTTCCTCCCCCAGCTTAGCGGCAAGCGCCTCGTCGACCACTGCGAGATGCGTTTCGGAAAGTTCCGTGCTGTTTTGCCGCACATATCTCAGCAAATTTACAAGCTCGAAGGTATTTTTGGCGATATGCGGATCGGGCACATATATCCAATACGGTTTAACGACAACGTCATAATCTCTGCCCCATCCCTCGGCAAAACGCCGGCGCATCTTTTCAAGCAGCAATTCCGAGCTGGCGCTGTCCTCGGTCAGAATAAAGACCTCGCTGCCTATGCTCTTGAACGCCAGCACGTTCGGTAGTGTCGACAGATAATTCATCACCTCAATAAGCGTTTCGTCCACTTTTATGTTGGTGCTGACACTCAAATCGTATACGATATCTATGATTGCAAAGTCGTTTTTGTTTTCATAGAGCTGTGTCGCATACAGATTGAACGCGTTCTGGTTAAACAGACCCGTGCGTGTATCGATATTGTAGCCCGGATTCTCCAGCTTTATGAACGATACGACCATTGATATCGACGACGCAAAGCCGACAAGCAAAATGCTGTTGTTGATAAACTGAACGACTACCGCTGCAAAAATGATCAATATTCCTATCAGTACGGCGTCGCGGCGGCTCTTTGACATTTTCTTCCACGATGTTGCCAGTTTCCAAACGGTAAGTACGATTGCCATAAACGCGAAGGCGTATGTCGTGAGAACGCTTGGACCGTATGTATAAAGCTGCTGTTTTTCAGCATCGTAGAAAAAGCTTATCGGCGCGGCATAGATAAGCGCGTAGCATACCGTTCCCGCAATAAAATACAGCTTCATAACGCGTATGAATTCAGCTTTTACGGGATAAAGCTCAGAGCATACATAGCTCAGCATAAACACCGCCATAGTCATCAGCGAAACAAGATAGGTCTTGCAGACGATCGCCACAACGATTTTCGGCAGAACCGACATATTGATGATCGCCATACACGAAACGATGTCCAGCGCGATAGACACGAATGTTGTGCAGAACATCTGCCAGTACGCGCGTCCCGTCCCGAGCTTCAGCTTCTTCTGCGACTTGTAAAAATACATCAGCACAAGCATTACCGCCAGACCGCAGCACTGGATACGTATCAACATACTCCCTTCCCTCCCCTCGCTGACATCATTTGCAAATTCACATATTCTTTCAATATGTGTCATAAAACCAAAATAAAAACATCAAATTATTATTAAATCCATTATAACACGCTTTTAGGATTATGTCAACAGTTTTAAAACGAAAAACGCATAATTATTAACGTTCTTTAGGCGCTCGGAGATTTAGGAACAAAAAGAAAAAGCCCCCGCAGAACTCTCCGCGGGAGCCAAAAAATATATCTCCTTGCAATAACTGCTCTCAAAGGTTCTGCCCGTCACGACCGGGTCGTTCGCCGCCGTGGCCGCCGGGTCCTCCCCCTTGACCGCCGCCCGGAAAGCCGCCTTGACCTCCGCCCGGAAATCCTCCGTGACCGCCGCCCGGGAAACTGCCTTGACCGTTAG
>DILZ01000080.1:0-4655 GCA_002425305.1 Ruminococcaceae bacterium UBA5579 | reverse complement strand
TTACCGTGGCGGCAAGCTCCCCTCCGACATATATCTCATACTCCGTGCCGACCTCCATCTTTTCGCTTGAGAATATCAGCGACTGCGCCGCCTTGGGCGTTGTCGTTTCAAGGATCACCGTATTGCCCGAACGAACCTCGATCTTACTGCCCGCCGCCGCGTTATAGTTTACGGACAGACAGGGCTGAGAGAGCGTCGACGGCGCCTGTGCCATACCGCTTGCTCCAAGAGCTATCAGCGTTCCGCCGCTCAAAACATAGCTTCTCTCATAATCCAACGCGCCGTTGCCCGAATTTGTGGGTCCGAACACCGTAAGGACGCCGCCGCTTTGAGCTATCGTGCCGTTGCTGTCCACGCCGTCGCCGTCCGCGTCAACAGTGATATCGCCGCCGGAAATGCTGATATAATAGTCGTCGCTTGCCTGCCCGTACCCGAAGAAGCCCGCGTTATCGCCGCCCGCCGCGTTCAGACCGTCGTCGACCGCCTTGACGGATATGCTGCCGCCTCGGATATCGATGCTTTTGCCCTCAAGACCCTCATAGCTCTTGGTGACGTTTATCGTGCCGTCCGATATCGTGAGGTTTTCATCGGCGTGTATCCCGTCGTCGCAGGACGAGAGCGTCAATAAGCCGTTCTCCACCTTGACGTTCGCGTTGGAGTGTATGCTGTCGTCGGCGGCTTTGACGTTTATCNNACTTATCACGATATCGCCGCCCGCTTTAAGCCCTTTATGGCTTTCGCTGTTTTCCTGTGCCGTTTGACCTTGACCGCCTCTTTTGTTGAAGTCCCACGGACCGCTGCTTTGCTTTATTTCGGCGTCGGCGGCATCTCCGCCCGAGACTATCGTTATCACTCCGTTTTCAACGGTAAGGGCTTTTTCCGCTTGAATTCCGTCCGCCGCGCTGTTAACGCTTATTTCGCCGCCCTTTATGATAATGTTGCCTCTGTCCTCGTCGGTATCGTTCGTCGATTTGATGCCGTCGCCGCCCGCGTTTACCGTTATGCTGCCGTCAACGACGGTAACGCTGTCCTTGCCCGTAATGCCGTCGTCCGCCGAATTTACGGTGATGCTTCCGCTATATATCTTCAACGCGTCCTTGCACTTTACGGCGTCGCCGAATCCCCCGTTAACGATAAGCTCGCCCGTACCGTTTATTATCAGGTCGGAGCGTGTGAACACCGCCGCGAGGGCTCNNTAATCGCTGTCCGAAAGCGAATTTTTACTGTAGGGCTTTAAAAACAGCGTCAGCGTTTCAGCGCTTTCGCAGTCGATAACACTTCCGCTTTTGGAAGTCATCGTCACGCCGTTCAGGATAAGCGTGATGTCATCTTTTTTGCCCGCGTTTATTTCGATCTTGCAGTCGGCGCTGCTTCCCGAAAGCTCATAAACACCCGATTTGGTTATGCTTACGGTATTATCTACGGCTTTTGCGCCGCTTCCCGAAACGGTTATCTTGCCGTCCTCGAGCTTTATCGCGCAGTTCGCCTCCTCCGGATCGGGCGCGGGAGCTTCTACCGCGCTGTTGTAAGCGGATGTCGCTTTGTCCGTGGAGTTCAAAAGCGGGCTTGACTCTCCGCCGCTTGACCCGCCGCTCGTCGAGCACCCCGTGGCAACGCTTGCCAATGCGCAAACCGCAGCGACGGCAATAATGTTGAATTTCATAACTGTTCCCTCCAATTCAAGTGAACGCGGTTTTATCACATTTCCTCGTGATTATCCGTCAAAACGCTGCACATAACGGTAAGGTTGCCGTTTCTAGCGCGGATTTTATCGAGGAACTCCTTCTCCTTCATAACGTCCTTTAGCACAAGCTCATAACGCAGCTCGTAAAGCGTTCCCATACTTACCGTTTTGGACATCACGAGGCGGTGAGTGCTTGTGTACTCGGAAAAAAGGTCTTTAAAGCAGGTCATATAGTCCAGATCCTCGGGAATAAGTATCTTCAGAAGCTTTGCCGAACGCACCGTTCCGAAGGCGGGAATAAATCCCAAAAGCGCGAGGATCATACCCGCCGCGAGCGTTATCACCAGCGCGAACCCAAGATATCCCATACCCGTCGCCAAACCTATCCCCATTACAAGGAAAACGTAGCAAAGCTCTCTTGAAGTGCCGGGAGCGGAACGAAATCTCACGAGGTTGAACGCGCCCATTACCGCAAGTCCCGCGCCCACCGAGCCGTTAACCAGCATTATCACCGCCTGAACCAATATCGGCAGCACCACCAGCGTTACCATAAGATTTTTTGATGCGCGCGGATTGTTCAGCCTGTAAAGCAGCGCGCAAAGAAGTCCCAGCCCCGCCGACGTAAGCGTACAGAATATCGCGCTTTGCGCGGTAAGACCAACCGTTGTGTCAATTATACTCGAAAACATATTCAAACTCCCATATTGTATTTTTTCCGCACCTCGGCGGAATAAATTCTGCCGTATTTTGAAAACGAGCCGTTATATATCTTGTTCGCGGACAATATCCTCACCAGCTGCAGCGGAATAGCCCCCACGCTTTTTACTTCCATAACTCTGAACGGCTGCGTTGGCAGATAGCTGCCGGCGTCGCCCGAACGGAGGTCAAGGTCGCTGCGGCGAAAGCGGATATTCCCGTCAAACGTGACCCGAAACTCGCGGTCGTCGTTGCCGTAAAACGCCTCTCTGTCATAGCATATTACTATCTTGGGCTTCAATCCCATCCGACCTATCAGATAATCCAGCTCTTCAAAGACCTGTCCGCGCGTTTCAGGCGTTACTCCATCCGTTATGTAATCGTGGAGTTCTCCGTACTTGCCCTCCAACCTGCGCTTATAAGTCAGACCCCGATATTTTTTCTTGATCTCCAGAAACGCGCTTGAATCGTCCTCCGCGTTTTTCCCGTAGCAGCGAAGCCTCACCTTTTCCTTGTATACCGGCTTGCCGAGCGAGCTGCGGATAAGGTCGTTGTTCCGGTTGTCGAGGTAGATGTTCAGTATCGTGTGCAGCCCGAACTCGTCCTCCGTCATAAACTCGGATATGGAGCTTACGATATCCTTGTATTGCCGCTCGTCAAGCAGAAACTTCAACTCACGCCGCTTAAATGTGTTCGCGTATGCCATTTTTTCACTCCCGTTCGCTTTGATGTTATAATTATACCCCCGATTTGTGTTAATTTTATGACAAAACAAAAATAGTTTCTTGTTTTTTTCCGGAGGATTTTTTTGACAGCTTTGTGAAAGGCAAATTCGTGATCCTTCAATTGTATGATACCGTGTAGGTCTGTATTGGTATTCATCACCTATTGACATTTTAAGGAATTTGTGGTAGAATTAATGTGTATATTTAACACATTATATTGAAAGGACAAGGATAAATGAAATACGATTTTGCAGCCATTGAAAGCAAGTGGCAAAAATACTGGGACGAGCACAGCACGTTCCACGCGGAAAACGACTACACAAAGCCGAAATTCTACGCGCTGGTGGAATTTCCGTATCCGTCGGGAGAGGGTCTGCACGTCGGACACCCGCGTCCCTACACCGCAATGGATATCGTCGCGAGAAAGCGCCGTATGCAGGGCTATAACGTGCTGTTTCCTATGGGCTGGGACGCTTTCGGTCTGCCCACGGAAAACTATGCTATTGAGCACAAGATCCACCCCGCGAAGGTCACAGAGCGCAACGTGAACCGTTTCAGAAGCCAGCTGAAAATGCTGGGGCTGTCGTTCGATTGGCAGCGCGAGGTGAACACCACCGATCCCGACTACTTCAAATGGACGCAGTGGATATTCCTGAAACTGTTTAAGGCGGGTCTGGCGTACAAAAAGGAAATGAACGTCAACTGGTGCACCAAGTGCAAGGTAGTGCTCGCGAACGAGGAGGTCGTGAACGGCACTTGCGAACGCTGCCACGGAGAGGTCATTCACAAAGTGAAAAATCAGTGGATGCTGAAGATCACCGACTACGCTCAGAAGCTGCTTGACGACCTCGACAGCGTTGATTACTTCGAGAAGATAAAGACCGCACAGGCGAATTGGATAGGACGCTCAACGGGCGCGGAGATGACGTTCAAAACAACGCTTGGCGACGAGTTGCTGATATACACGACGCNNTAAGTATGCACAGAAGCTGATTGACGATCTGGATGAGGTCGATTACATCGAGAAGGTTAAGGTTTCCCAGAAAAACTGGATTGGCCGTTCCGAGGGTGCGGAGGTTGATTTCCAGCTTGTCGGAGTTGACGAGAAGCTTACCGTATATACAACCCGTCCGGATACCCTGTTTGGCGCTACCTATATGGTAATTTCTCCGGAGCACCCGCTTATCGAAAAATGGGCGGACAAGCTCACGAATATGAAAGCTGTCCGCGCTTATCAGGCGGAGGCAGCGCGCAAGTCCGACTTTGACCGTACCGAAATGAACAAGGATAAAACGGGCGTTAAGCTCGAGGGCGTTATGGCGATCAATCCCGTAAACGGCAAGGAAATACCGATCTTCATCTCCGACTACGTTCTGATGAGCTACGGCACGGGCGCAATTATGGCTGTNNTTCTTCTTGACGGCATCCGTGCCATCGATCCGGTAAACGGCAAGGAGATTCCGATTTGGATTAGCGACTATGTACTCATGACTTACGGTACCGGCGCCATCATGGCAGTTCCGGCACACGATGAGCGTGACTGGGAATTT
>DILZ01000046.1:6644-13490 GCA_002425305.1 Ruminococcaceae bacterium UBA5579 | reverse complement strand
GGGTGCTGCTGCCACGGGTGTGGGCATAGCCGCCACGAGGTCGTTCGCGGTGGTCTGCTTCTCCAAAGAAACAGCCGCCATATTGCCGTTTCCAAACATTTGACCGTCGTTTACCGCCGGTGTGATATCTTTGACGTTCGCAGCGGGAGTACCGCATTTTGTACAGAATTTCGCGCCGAATTGAAGCTCAAGTCCGCATTTTGTGCAGAACCACTTCTTTTCGGGTTCCTTGGGAGCTTCTATAGGCTTCACGTCCGAAACCGTTCCGAAAGCCGCGCCGCAAACCGTGCAGAAACGTGCGCCGTCCGATATTTCGCTGTTGCATTTACTACAGATCATAGTTCATTTCCTTTCTCCGATATTGCCACGCTAATGAAAGTATAATATTAGCTATTATATTATATAACATTTTTATCGGTTTGTCAATACCCTAATGTTTGGGCATAATGAGCAGACTGAAAAATCTGCCGGACAACTGCCGCAGATAATTTGCGCAATGCTGCCACTATGTTTTATCCCTTTATATATAACACGTTTTACGGTTAAAAAAAGCTGCAAGTTTTTTCTAATTTTTTGAATTATTTTATTCAAAGAAATAATCTCTTTAAATTACAAATCGGAACAGAACAAAAGGGTAACAAAAAACGAGGGCAAAAACGCTTTTCGCCCTCGTTATTATCGTTATTATCCGTTGCCTACGGAAAGGACATATATGTCCACATAATGAACGCCCCACCTGCAGGCGTCGGCAATGCTTGCCATAAACACATCGACGGGAACAGTGCCGTCCATCATTCCAAGACCGGTATCTGCGGCTATCGCGTAGCCGTAGACCGTTCCGTCGGGGGAAACAATGTAAAGCTCGCTGCCGTAAGGGATATCGTTGGGGTTGACCGCCACAACGCCGACCTGCGCCTTGCGTCCGCTTGCGGTGCCCACGGGAATGGGTACATATGCGTCAAGCTCGGCGTTATATCTCTCGGGAGCGTTGTAAGCCGTTGATTTTACGTTTGATATTTTCTCCACATAGTTCTTAGGGACACCGTTTTCAAGCTCGACATAATCGGGGAGATATGGGTTATACGGTGCGCCGAGCGGTTTATTGTACACCGATACGACCGCCGTACCGCGCTTTATTACCCGTGTTACGGGCTGTTTGGTAACGGTATCGGAAACACGCTCTGTCTTTTCGAGCTTGTTGTTTATGTAGGTATCTCTCATCTGCACCGCGCGAACGCCTGTTTCGCCCGCCGTAAGCTCTTCCTCAACGCCCTTCTTTATGTTGGGATCGTCTTGGTATTCCGTTTCAAATGGGATTTCCTCGTTTACGGTCCTGTCGAGATACCTTATGCGGGTGACTTCTATCTTTGTTTCCGCGTTGACTTCCGTTTCAAGCTCGGGCGTTACTTTATCGGTATCGCTGAGCCTTATGTTCGCTTTTTCAAGGATATCCGCGACGGTTCCGCCGATAACGGTGACGCTGCGCGTATCGCCGTCCGCCGTGATCATCACGTCAAACGCGCGGTGTATCGTGATGTGACCCTCACCGCTGCTGTCCTTTGTATAGGTTATGCGGTCCTCCTCGCCCAACGTGTATTTCTCGGAACGGAGGATCTCATAAACATCGTTTTCGTTGGTTTTTACTTCCTTGGTTATCCCGTTATCGGTAATGAAAACGCTGGATCTGAACTTGCTGTAGCCCGTCATCATCACCATCGAGAATACTATCGCCGCAAGCACGGATATCTTTACTATCCTGCTGCGAAGGAACATTCTGTTCATTTTTGCGTTTACTATCTGAGGTTTCATTTTCTAAAGTGCCTCCTGTCAGTCATTATCCGAACCGCTTTTTTATCTGTATCTTTTTGATCGGTTCTGTCTGTCCGTATTTCGGGATACGGACGATAACTTCTTTTCGGTCAGAGCCTATTCCCGACGGGGATCGGAAACAAGCCGGCAAATAATCTGTCCCCCACAGAGTTTTGCTGTTGTACGGAAACGCAAGGATATGCGATGTCCGTCAACGTTAATGCTATTATAACTCGTTTTTTCGTAAATGTCAAACATAAAACGACTGTTAAATTTGTTGATATTTCACAAATTTGCATTGTAACCAATTTGTAACCTTTTGAATATCGGGGATATTTTTGGAGAAATAAGAGTTTTTTTAAAAAAGTTGTTGTAAAATTTACTAAAAAAGCGCAGTTTCAAAAAGGTGTACAAAATTCACAAAAGCCAAAGCTGTATTGGCGCGTTTGACAGTGATTTTGACGAAGAAAGTCGATGTTGACAACGGCGGCGAAATACGCTATAATAAAAGAAAACGCCGAATATACGGAGAAAACCTTATGAGAATGAGAAGAAAAAAGAACCTTGACGAACGGCTTGCCGCTTGTAAACCCGTAATGCTGTATATGCAGTGTCAGAACGAGCACGCGGGTGACCCGCTTTCGGAGGAGTTTTTCGCGGATTCGCAGAAAATCTTCGGAAACGACGCTCCGCTTTACCTTGAGATAGGCTGCGGAAAGGGCGGCTTCGCGATAGAGTTCGCCAAACGTAATCCGGGGATAAATCTTATCGCCGTGGAAAAGACCCCGAACGTGCTTGTCACAGGAATGGAAGAACAAATGCGGCTCGGTCTGCCTAATCTGCGGTTTTGTCTGGGTCAGGCGGAGTATCTCGACCACCTGTTTCACGAGAATACGATAGACAGGCTGTTTCTGAATTTCAGCTGCCCGTTCCCGAAGAAGCAGTACGCGAACCACCGCCTTACCCACGCGCGTTTTCTGGAGATATACCGAAAAGTACTTAAAGACGGCGCGGAGATACATCAGAAAACGGACAATATGCACTTCTTCGAGTTCTCGATAGAGCAGCTTTCCGCGAACGGTTTCCCGCTGAAAAACGTTTCGCTGGACTTGCACAACAGCGGCTTTGAAGGAAACATTATGACGGAATACGAAAAGCGTTTTTCCGATCTCGGACAGCCGATTTACAGGCTGGAGGCTATAAATTATGGAGGAAACGAAAATGGAAAGTGAGTTTCTTGAATTTGACAATCTGCCGTTCAAGCTGACGGTCATCGAGGTGCTGATGTATGAGCTGGAGTTGCTCGGCGAACCGTACAACGCCGCGGACGAGTTCTACGAGCGGTACAAGGCGGACTACCTCACGGTTTCGGAGGAGGAGTCGTTAAGACGGTTGGAAGAATATATCGAGCGCGGCACGAAATATTTCACGGAGCTGAAAATATCGCGTTCGCTTGCGCCTAAAATACGTTATTTATATACGGGCGAGGAAATGAACGTGTACGGCGATATAAACCCGCAGTGGCTGGATTGGGAGAAGTACGAGGACGGCGAGATGTTTGCAATCACCGATATAAGCGAGCGCGAAATAAAGCAGTTCCCGAATCTCAAGGGCATTACATTCAATATGTATCTCGACCCGCCCGAAGAGCTGCTCCGCAAACTGGAGAGCTGGGACATCGAGATAAACCCGCAGGATTGACGACAGAGGTCATTATGAAGAAAAGCAAAAAGCTGAAAATACTCCGCCGCTCGTGCGGAACATATGATTATTGCGAGTTCGACTTCGCGTACTGCGCCTACGCGTGCTATAACTATGTCCTCGGTTTCAACGAGCGCCTGTGTCTTTGCGTCCGCGAGGACGACTTTATCCTCGACGGCTTTGAGATATGCCGCGTTAAGGATATAGAGCGCGTTGCGCTTTTGGACAACGCAACGGTCGCCATCAATAAGCGCGGCGGTCTGCTGGACGGGCTTGAAACGCCCTCCGTCGATATCACATCGTGGAGGACCGTGTTTGAAACCCTTTCAAAAAAGGACCTTTTCGTTATCGTTCAAAACGAATACCGGGGATTTTTCCGTATCGGAAAGATCAAGCGCGTAAAGAAAAAGAGCGTGATCTTCAAGTCGTTTGACGGCGACGGCGTTTGGCAGCCGAAGATAAAGATACCGTTTTCCGATATTACGACCGTGCAGTTCGGCAACAGATACGCCGTATATTGGAAAGAATATCTTGATAAGGAGAAAAAATGAACAGGATAAAGATATTTTTTCGCCGTCTGTTTGGCGGCAGCTTCAAGCGAATGTTCAAGCAGATGTCGCTGATACACAAGGAAACGGGCGCGGCGCGGTTTCCGATGTTCTTCGATATGATATGGTGCATTTTCCGCTACGGAGTGGGATATATGGACTATCACGTTTTCGGGTTTGCTAAGATAAAGGGCAAAAAACGCCGCACGTTTATGACGATGAACGACAACTCCGCGATATCGCACGCGCTGAATTCCCGCGAGTACTTCAAGTTCTTCGACGATAAGGCTTTGTTCGACGATAAATTCGGCGAGTTTATCGGGCGGGAGTTCCTCGACCTGCGAAACGCCGACGCGTCCGCGCTGAAAGCGTTCTGCGCGGGAAAACGCACCGTGTTCGCAAAGCACACGAACGACTTTGGCGGCAGCGGCATTTCCCGCGAGGAAATAACGGACGACATCGATTTTAACGCGCTGTACGAGCGCCTTTGCGAAAACAAGCAGTTCCTTGTCGAGGAGAAGCTTGTTCAGCACGAAAAAATGAACGCGCTTTCGCCGTCCTCGGTGAACACTATACGGATAGTCACGCTCTACTATAATAATGAAGCGCACTTTATGTACGCTCTTGTCCGTATGAGCAACGGCTCGACCTGCGTGGACAACATTTGCAGCGGCGGAATGTACGTTTCGATATGCGATGACGGCGTTATCCGTAAGCCTGCCTACTGCGACGCTACGGGCGAGTACTATTCCGCGCACCCGTTCACGAAAACGGAGTTCAACGACTTTGAGATACCTATGTTTGCGGATGCGGTGGAGCTGTGCCGCAAAGCCGCGCTCGTTTACCCGAAGGTCGCGTACATAGGCTGGGACGTAGCGATAACTCCCGAACGCCCCGTGCTGGTCGAGGGGAACACGCTGCCGAGCTACGATATGGTGCAGAACTACGGGCACATTGACGAGAAGACGGGCATTAAGCCGCGTTTTGAGGAGGTTTTGGGAAAGGATTTCTTTAAGAACGCGAAACGGTAAGTGTCTGCAAATCGAACGGCGCTATTTACTATCGGAAACGGGGAAATGAAAATGAACATATTCGGATATACTCTGCCGAAGCTGCGGCGGAGCTTTGAGAGCCTTGGCGAAAATCCCGCGAAGGCCGATATCGTTTTTAACGGCGTTTACAAGAACGGCGCACGCGATTTTCGCGGGTTTGGTTTCGCGGAACGGGTCACGGAAAAACTCGAAGAAACATTCGCGTTCGATTTGCCGAAGGTGGTCGAAAGGCGCGAAAGCTCCGACGCCGCAAAGCTGCTTTTGGAGCTTTCCGACGGCGAGTTCGTCGAAACCGTGCTTATGCGGCAGCGCTTTGGGAACTGCGTCTGCGTTTCCACTCAGGTGGGGTGCAATATGGGCTGCAAATTCTGTCAAAGCGGTCAGATGAAAAAGCGGCGCGACCTCAATGTCGAAGAGATAGTCGGGCAGGTGCTCGCGTTATCCGGAGAATTTTCCTGCAAAATAGACGGCGTTTCGGTTATGGGGATAGGAGAGCCGTTCGACAGCTTTCAGAATACCGCTGACTTCATCTCGATAGTATCCGACGACAAGGGGCTTGCGGTGGGGCGGCGGCACGTTACGGTGTCGACGTGCGGAATAGTCCCGAAAATATGCGAGTACGCCGATCTGCCTCTGCCCTGCTCGCTGGCGATAAGTCTGCACGCCGCAGACGACGGCTTACGCAGCGAGCTTATGCCGATAAACAAAAAATACCCGATAGCCGATGTTCTCAAGGCCGCTGAATACTACTCGAACAAAACGCGCCACCGTGTGGCGCTGGAGTACATTATGCTGGACGGCATAAACGATTCGGACGAGTGTGCGCGGCAGCTTGCGGAGGTCATCGGCGGACGGGATTTTTATGTCAACCTCATTCCGTACAATTCCACGGACAGCGAATTTCGCAAGTCCGACACGGACAGGATATCGCGGTTTTGCGGAGTGCTGAAGGAAAACGGCGTTATCGCGACAAAGCGCCGGGAGTTCGGCGCGGACTTAAAAGCCGCCTGCGGACAGCTACGCTCGGATCACGAGAAGAAGTTCTGATTTAATTTACGCCCGTCTTTCAGGACGGACGTTTGATCTTGCAGAAAAAGCCGTTTTTATGCTGTTCTCCCGGCCTGCGGCGGGGAGAACAGCAAGTTTATATACAGTAACGCCCGTCTTTCAAAACGGGCGTTTTATTACTCTAAAAATCCATCAGTCCGTAGCCGAAGATACGCTCGTCGTCGAGGTCGTAGGAGAACGCTCTGCAAGCGTCGCTGCGGTTGCCCTCAATAGTGTAGACCTTCTTTCCGTCCGTGCCAATGACCAATCCGACGTGGTTCGCGCTGCCGTTCAGATCCCAATCAAAGAAAATGCTGTCGCCCGGAGCGATATCACGGTAATCCGGTCCTACCCAGCGGCCATTTTCCTTAAACCATTTTATCCCTTCGGAGTTGCACGCGATAAAGTACGGCGCTTTCTTTCCCGCCTCGTTATAACACCACGAAACGAAAGCGGCGCACCATTCTATGCGATAATTAAAGCCATACCAGCTCCAATAAGGCTCGCCGCCGAAGCTGCCTACCTCCTGCTTTACAAGATCGACGATACCGGGATACCCGACGCGTCCCGTCTGTATCAGCTTAGTGTATTGCTGTTCGTATGCGGGAGCGTCCGTTATGTAGTACTCCAAACGCCACTTGCCGTTTGTCTTTACTGCCTTGAACGTACAGTTGTTCGGCTTTTTGCTG
>DILZ01000046.1:6413-6627 GCA_002425305.1 Ruminococcaceae bacterium UBA5579 | reverse complement strand
AACTATCTCATTGCTTGAAGCGCTTATCACGGACGCGTATGTCGAGGTCGAAAAGGAATCCTGCGCGACCTTCAGCACCATCGAAAAATCAAACTGCAAGCCGCTGCCCGTGTCCGTAAAGGCGTCGGTCACCGTTCCGTCGTAATAATGGATAAGGTAGTCCGCTTTGGATTTTATATATGTACCGTAAAATAGATCATCGATTTGCTTTGAT
>DILZ01000046.1:0-6298 GCA_002425305.1 Ruminococcaceae bacterium UBA5579 | reverse complement strand
TTTACGATCTCCTCCGGAGAACCTTCGGGGGTTGTGTTCAATATTTCGGAAAAGCTCCTGAGCGCGTCCGATAAGCTGCGGATCTTTATAAACTCGCCCGACGGCTCATTGGCAATATCCTTGTTCGAGGAGGAATACTGCGAACCGGAGAACTGCATTGGGGTATCGGTCGAAACGGGAGTTGTCGGGCTTGACGGTTCGCTTATCGAGCTTGTTTCGTCCACAGACGACGAACCCGCCGTAGCGGAAGACGCCGTGCTTGCGGGAGGTGAAGCGTTCACCAAAGCACTGGCGTAGTTTTTCTGCGGCGCGGCGGAGTTTTCGAGAGCGGTTTTTTGGCAGCCGGATAAAAACGTTATCAAGCACAACAGCGAGATTATCAATAAAACGGAGCGTGTTTTTTTTATTTAATGATGTCATATTGGTTACTCCTTTGCTGAAATGGCATATCCGCCACATATTAACGCGGCGGATATTGTGAAAAATTGTTTTTGAATTTTTTCCGCAAGTATATTTTATCATATCTTGCGGAAAATGTCAAGTGATAATACTAATTTGCCGTCAAAGTGTAGACAAAGAGCAAGCATTACATAAAAAAACACCGTACGAATAAGTCTATATATTGATTTCAAATTAGTTTTATTCCCACTCCATCAAGCCATAGCCCATTATATACTGATAATTGGCGCGGGAATATCCCCTTGTAATGCAGATATCGTCGCGGTTGCCCTCTATCGTGTATACGTTCTCACCGTCCGTGCCGAGAACAAGTCCGACGTGATCGGCGCTACCGTCGAAGTTCCAGTCAAAGAAGACAGCGTCGCCGGGCGCGATATCGGGATAATCCCTGCCGCCCCACTGACCGCGCGCCATAAACCATTCCGCGCCAGAATAGCAGCCCGTGAAGAACGGTTTGTCCTTTCCCGCCTCGCTATAGCACCACGAAACAAACGCCGCGCACCATTCAATATGCTGTTTGAAGCCGTACCACTCCCAATACTTCCTGCCGCCAATGTTCCCGACCTGCTCCTTGGCAAGCTCCATAAGCTCCGGAGCGCCTACTCGACCGGTCTTTATAAGGCTGTCGTATTGCTGAACAAAGCCCGGCGCGTCGGTTATGTAGGTATCCAGACGCCACTCGCCGTTCTCCTTTATTACCTTAAAGTGCATATTGTTCGGCTCCGCGCCGCCGCTCGGTTTACTGCTGTAATATCTGCCGAACGTTATCTCGTCGTCGTTCGCGCCAATAATTGCGGCATATGTGGGCGTGGAGAATGAATCGCCGTTTCTTGTCCGCAAATGTTCATATTGAAAATACATCTGCCCGTTCGAGGACTGAAATACGTTGCCGTAGCCGCCCGCCTCCTGCGGGTGCATAAGCCGCCAAGCCTGATTTTCGGTGTATGTAGCGGCAAACAAATTCGTGACCTGTTCCACGCTTGTTATGTAGTTGGATTGAATGGGCACGACGCCCGACGCAGCACTGCTTGTCCAGCATTTGCCCTGCATTGCCGCGAAGCAGAGAATGTTTCGCTCCAGAAGCGTTTTTACGATCTCCTCGGGCGTGCCCTCTGCGGGCTTGCTCGATATCGCGGAAAAATTCGCGAGCGCGTCCGAAAGGCTGCAAATGGATATCCCCGCGCTTGTCGGCTGAATAAGCGAGGGGTCGTGCGAAAACGAGAAGTGAGGACCGCCCAGCACTGTGGAGGAGCTTTGCGGCACGGAGCTTACGATGCTTTCAGTCGAGCTTGCCGTCGAAGAAGACTGCGGCGCGGACGAGCTTTCGGCGCTCGTGCTGTTAACGGAGCTGCTCTGCACCGGCGTTGCCTCGGAGCTTGTCTGCACGGAGCTCGTGGTCGGCGTCGGTCTTTTTTCGGATTCGGTGGAGGAGCAGCCCGAAACCAATGTTATCGAACAAAGCAGCGCAAATGAAAGTATTATCGAAATATGTTTTTTTGAGGTGGGGGTCATAAAATTCTCCTTTGATGTTATGTTTACGGTGTTAATTGTATCACAAAGCCGTCGGTTTGTCAATATAAATAGGTTATTTGTAACTTATTTGTAATTCTTTGTAATTCTTTTGTTAATTTCTTCCGTATATACATATATAATTGTGTATAACGCGGTTTTCCCCGCCGTAAAGCGGGGAAAACAATAAACACGTCAAAGAATAGTCTTCGGAACGCCCTTTTCATCATACTGCGTGCTGATCGTCCTGTTGGCGTAGGCGTTGACGACGTTTGCCGCCAGGCACTTTGAGTATTCTCCGTTCTCGAGGATTATCCCGAAGGCTATTTCGGGCTTATCGGCGGGGTAAAAGCCGATAAACGCGGAGTTGTACTCGTTTTCCGAGGTCTGCGGTGTACCGCTCTTTCCGGCGACTTGCCCCCGGAAGCCCAGATAATCAAAGGTGTTGACAGAGTAGCCATCAATAGTGAAGCTCACCTGAGTATCCGCCATAAGCTGCATACCCTCTTTTATCGCGTCCATATACTTATCCATATCGGGCAGACCGGAAAAGTCCTCGGCGATCTTCGGCTCTTTATCGTAGAGCTTCTCCGAAAGATCGTAATTGTAGACGGACTTCACTATATGCGGCTCGTAGCGCACGCCCTTGTTCGCTATCGTCATCGCCTGGACCGCAAGGTGCATCGGGGTAAGCGCCGTTTCGCTCTGACCGATACCCGCCTGTATGATGTTGCCCTCATACCAATCGTAGCCCATTTCTTCGAAGTATTCCAACGAGCTCATATGACCCGTTGCCATATCCAGCTCCAGCCCGAGATCCTTGCCGATACCGTACATATCCTCGCCCCAATAAGCCAGCTTATCTATGCCTATACGACGCGCGGTTTCATAAAAGTATATGTTGCACGAATATTGCAGTCCGACTTTTACGGGGATACCTCCGTGCGTGCCCAAACAGGTGAACTTGCCGCCGTAATACGGATAGTAGTGTCCGCAGCTTATGGGACTTGTGGGCGTGATCGCACCCTCCGCCATACCCGCAGTCGCCGTAATGTCGTTGGAATACTTCGAAGAAANNCAGAGGAGAATCCGCACGGTTGAGCACCTCACTGTAATCCTTCACCATATCGTTGATGTCATAGCCCGGATAGCTCACGCAGGCGAGCACGCCTCCCGTTTTTACGTCGAGCATAACGATCGCGCCCGCTTTGCAGCCCTTTTTATAATGGGTATAGTTTATATTCGAGGTGAGATAATCGGAATTGATATAATCTATGTGATATTTCAGAGCGTCCTGTAAGAGCCTTTGCAGCTCGCCGTCGACCGTCAGCATAACCGACTTCCCCGCCTCGGGCTGCTTGGTGATCTCCTCCTTGACGCCGTTCACCTCGCTGCTTCGAGTGATAGTGCGCTCGCCGCGCGTGCCGTGAAGAATATCCTCCAATGACTTCTCCACACCCTCGCGCCCGATGATGTCATTTGGATTGTAGCCTTGATCCTTGAGCTTCTCGTACTGCTCCTCGGATATCGCGCCCACAACCCCGCGCAGATGCGGCGCGAGCGTTCCGTCAAGGTATTGACGCTCCCAATTCTCGCTTATTTCAACGCCCTCAAGAAGCTGATCGAGCTCCTTTAGCTTGTGTACCGCGTCCTCGCTGATATCCGACGCCATTACAAACTTGTTGTTAAGCGCGGAAAACTCCTTCAGCGTCATCTCATAGCGCACGCCCGCGATGTAGCGCCGCATTTTCTCATCATATTTTTCTTCGTCGATATTATAATTTTTGCAAAGCCAATGCATACAGTCCGCAGCGCTTGAATAGCCCGCGACGTTTATTACCTCTTTAAGCTTTGCTATCTCCTCTTCCTTGCCCTTTCCCGTGAGGAAGGAATATGGCGCGTTGACGGTTATCGGCAGCGAATCGTTCCACTTGTCGCCACTTTCTGACAGCACGGTCACTATGCGGTATATTATCTCGTTCTCGCTGCCCTTAGGCATAGACAAATACTGAAAGTTCAGCGCGTGAGATACCTTGTTTATGTTAAGCGGCTTGCCGTTCGCGTCGACTATCTGCCCGCGCGCCGCCTCTATCTCCTGCTTTGTCACCTTGACCGTTTTCGTCATCTGGAAATACTTCGCGCCGTCGACTATCTGTGTTTGCAGCAGCTTTACACCGCAGAAAAACGCGGCGACGATAACCAGCGCCGCCATCACTATCGACCTTATTATGCTTGAAATTTTACCCATATACGTTCACCTTAGTAAAATACAGTCAGTGCTATTATCGTTGCCTTGCCGGCTGCATTCTCCGTAAAACAGCCCTCAATCCTTTTCTATATTCTCCTGATCCTCGGCGTTCTGCGCGGATTCCGCCAACCGCTGATGTTCCTTGGGACGCAGCCTGCGCACTATCAGGCTTACAAGCGCGTAAACGGGTATCGACCAAAAGATCGCGCCGCCGTATGCGGGAAGTATCAGCTTTCGGAACGATATCGCACTTTGAGCGCCCTCCCATACCCAATGCGCAAACACAAAATCCAGCAGCGCCATCACTACACATATCGCCGCGTTCAGTATCAAATGACTGACGAACGTTTTTTTGATAAGAAAGCGCGACATCAGTGAAATAAACACACACGCGCACAGAAGCATCAGTGCCGAAAAGCCCGCAATGATAACGCCGTTGGCAATATCAAGCATAAGTCCGCAAAAAACGCCGAAAATTCCCGCTGCAAGATCTCCCTCATACATTGCCACCGAGGTGGCAAGCGGTATCAGCAGCAGCGGGCAATATCCCGGTATTATAGGATTGCTTTCCATTACATAAAACAAAAGCAAAACTGCGGAATAGGAAAGCCAGCGCAAAAAGCAGCGCATCGCTGCCTTGCGCGAACGCATTTTGCTTGTCAGCCTCATTTTCATAAGCTATCATTCGTCCTCTACATCGAACGGTAAGCCCTTGCCGTCAAAATCCGTAATAACAAATACCGACGACACGGATTTAACATCCTCCATAGGCTTTACAAGCGCGTGTTTCGTAAGTCCGTTGGGATCGTCGTAAACCTCAGTCACCGTACCCACGGGAAGGTCTGCGGGGAACAGGCCGCTTTTTCCCGACGTAAATACGATGTCGCCCTCCTTGATATCCGCGTCCTTGACAATATTGCTCATAAGGCAAAGCTCTTTTTCCGCGGAGGAAACGTCGTTTTCGATAACGCCCGTCGTTTTCGTTCTCGTGGTGTAAACGCCGACGTTCACCTGCGGACTTATTATGGTCGTTACCTTCGCGTAATTATCCGCGATAGAAGTAACGCGCCCCACAAGCCCTATCGAGGTGACAACGGGATCGTTCAGAGATAATCCGCTGTTCTTTCCCTTTCTTACCGTAAATCCGCCGTAAAGGTCGTTGGCGTTTCGCGAAGCGACGTCGCAAGGCTCGGAAAAGCGGAAATCCTCGTTCCTTTTCTTTATCTCCAGCATTTCCCGCAGGCGAACATTCTCCTTCAAAAGAGTATCATAATCCATCGTATATTTATACATCTCGGACAGCTTCGCCAACAGCTCTTCGTTCTGATTTTTGTACTTATCGGCGTTCACCAGCTTGTCGAAAAAGCCGCCCACGCCGTCCGCAATTGCGTTTGCCGCCCTGACAAACGGATAAGCGATCGTATTAAGTACCTGCTGCGGCGTGGTCTGCCTGCCCGCCGACACCGCGACAGCCACCATAAGTCCCAAAAGCAGCGCGGAAATTCCTAGTAATATTTTGAATTTGACGCTATGAAAAAAATCCCTCATAGTAAAACCTTTTTACGATCAATATTGTGTTTGTGAATGCAAATACTCCGTTCGGGCGGAAAGCTTCGCCGCCCGCCGATCAATAAATTATGTCATCCTCGCTGAGAACGTCCTCCAGCTTGTCGATGTTTTCAAGCACCTTGCCCGTGCCGTCTGCAACGCAGTCAAGCGGTCTTTCGGCGATCTTTACGGGCATACCCGTTTCCTCGTTGATAAGCTTATCCAGACCGCGCAGCAGCGCGCCGCCGCCCGCGAGCATAATTCCCGTTTCGATGATATCCGAAGCAAGCTCGGGCGGACATTTCTCCAGTGTCGTCTTGATCGCCTCGATAACGCGCGAAAGCGGTTCGGAAAGCGCCTCGCGTATCTCCTCGGAGGTTATCGTGATATTTTCAGGCAGACCGTTCAAGAGGTTACGCCCCTTAATGTCCATAACAGGCTCGTTCTCATCGGTCTTGAACGCGGAGCCGATGCCCGTCTTGATGTTCTCGGCGGTGCGTTCGCCGATAAGCAGGTTGTATTTTTTCTTGATGT
>DILZ01000043.1:18036-19937 GCA_002425305.1 Ruminococcaceae bacterium UBA5579 | reverse complement strand
AGCTGCAAGCCGTACATATAACGCGGCGGAAGCTCACCCTTCTGTCCCGACGCCACCGCGAACACCTCGTCCGTTACGCAAAACGCGGTGGCGATCCGATGAAACAGCGTGTATTCGCGGTCGAGCTTCTGCGAAAGCGACAGGCTCATTAGTGAGTAGCGCAGATTGATTATAAGCTGCGCCGCCGCCATTTCCGCGAGAGAGCCGCCCGCCGCGATTATCCCTATCCCCGCGACCTGACCCGCGCTCGTCACGTTCGTAAGCGAGATAAGTATCGCGGTAAGCGGCGGTATACCCATACCTACGGCGGTTATCCCGAATGTGAAGGACACGGACAAATATCCCAACGCTATCGGGACACCGTCGTTCAGTCCGTTTAAAAAGCTGAGTTTTTTATTGACCTTGTCCATTTACTGCCATTTCCCTTCCGTAACAGGATAGTTTTCCGCTCTCAACGAAAAAACGGATAAAACAAAAAACAGGCTCCTTTTGCGCAAAAGGAGCACAAACCGAAAAACCGTCCGCACTGCTGCCCGCATATGTTCGGGCAGCTCGGACGGTTTGCGGCTTTCAAAATCACTCGCCGGGCTTTTCAAGAGGAGCGATATTCGGCTGCTCGCTTCTGATACTGTTCATAGAACCGTTTATGCTGGAGCGCAGCACCTTTATGTTGTTGATATCCCCCGCAAGCAGATTTTCAATACGCGCAAGCATCTTATCCGCAAACTCATTTGTGGAAACGCGCAGATCGCTTGAACGGTTCTGAGCCTGAGAGATTATCTCCGTAGAACGGCGGCGCGCCTCCTTCATAATATCGCTTGATTCGATAAGCTCCTCGCGGCGCTGCTCCGCCTTACGGATAATAAGCTCCGCTTCTCTTTTCGCGTCGGCTATTATGATGTTCTTATCCTTAACAACATTCTGCGCCTGCTTTATCTCCATAGGCAGCGATATCCGTATATCCGAAACTATCTCCGCCACCTTATCCACATCGATCATACTCTTTTTTCCGAACGGCACACGCATAGCTCCGTGTATCAAATCTTCAAGGCTGTCGATAAGGTCTTCTATTGCGTAATTGTTTTCCATAGCGTTACGTCCTTTCTTTAGGCAACACCGCACAAAGACCGCCCTTCGGGCTTTGTACGCTGCTTGCTTGCATTTTTTCCGTCATTTTTGCCAAAAACTCCTCGAAATACGCCAGTATTACTTCGTCGTTTTTGGCAATCTTACGAAAAAACTGACGGCGCAATCAGCGCACAATCTTTGTGCGGTGTTGCCTTTATTCTTCGTCACCGCGGCTTTTTGCGGCTTCCTTTATCTTTTGAGCAAACTCTCCCGTAAGCTTGCGGCTTATCTCCTCGTGTATCACTGCGGGAACGTATTTCGACAGATCGCCGCCGAACATCGCCACCTGCTTTACCATACTCGACGAAATAAACGTCGTGTTCGCGCTTGCGGGAATAAACACCGTTTCCGCGCGGGGGTTCAAGTCCTTGTTAGTGTGCGCCATCTGGAACTCGTACTCGAAATCCGATGTCGCGCGAAGTCCCTTGACGATAACATCAACGTCGTGCTGCTTAAAGTAATCCGCCAGCAGACCGTCATAGCTGTCTATCTCAATATTCTTTATCCCCGCCGTCGCCTGTGACAGCAGCTTAACGCGCTCCGGTATCGAAAAGCTGTAATTTTTCAGCGGATTTATCAGAACCACGACTATCAGCTTATCAAACATTGTGGAAGCTCGCTGTATAATATCCAAATGCCCGTTTGTGACTGGGTCGAAACTTCCCGGATAAATTGCAGTCTTCATCTTTTCTCCTTATTTTAAAGATTTTCAAAATTCCGCCACCGTAAGGTTGTCGCTTGCGACAACACACTCACTCCGCGCTTCGCGCTCC
>DILZ01000043.1:10245-17958 GCA_002425305.1 Ruminococcaceae bacterium UBA5579 | reverse complement strand
CTTTGCCGTGTCGCCGCTATGCGGCTTTTAATGGCCGACGCGCCTATTCCTCAACAGTTTGCTCCCTGTAAATCGAAACGCTTGTGCCGCCGTGCCGCAGGAGCTTTACAAGCTCCCAGTCGCCCTCGTTCTTTGGCAGAACGCACTCCTTCTCGTGCTCGCAGAGTATCACCCCGCCGTCGTTCATCTTCTCGATCAACAGCGGCAGAGCCTTTTGTATCAGCTTGCGCTCATAAGGCGGATCAAGCAGCGCGATATCGAACTTCACCTTTGCCGACTTCAAAAACGCCGAAAACGGCATATTAACTATATGCGACCGATCCGAAAATCCCGTGTGCTCCACGTTCTTTTTCACGACGCTTATCGACTGCGCCGCGCTGTCCGCGAAATAACACTCCGCCGCGCCGCGCGAGAGCGCCTCTATGCCGAGCTGCCCGCTCCCCGCGAACAAGTCGAGCACCGTTCTTCCCTCTATCTCAAACTGTATCGCGCTGAAAATCGCTTCCTTGACACGATCCGTTGTCGGACGAACCAAGTCCGCCCCCTCGACCGTTATCAGCCTGCGCCCCCGCGCCGTGCCCGTAATTACTCTCATTCTTCCTCCCGCTATCCGCAGTTGACCTCGTATGCCGCTTTTGCCATCAGCTCTATGAACTCCCTGTTTTCCGCTCTCATACAAAACGTTCTTTCGGGAGTGTTTTCCGTATCGGGCGTAAGTCCGTTGGGGTGACACGGCAGCATTTTGCAAATGTGGATAAAATCCGAAATGACCGCTTTTTCTGTCAAAACAGCTTTATCGCTGTCATCGGGCTTTGGAATAACTGGCGCGTAAAAGCCCCAGCCGCCGTCAGCAGTCATCACCGGACCGACATAAAGGTCGGAAAGCTCGGGGTCGAGCACCTTAGGCTCGCGTTCTCTCATATGCCTTATAAAATCCTTGTCCATACAGTACATTCCGTATGGCATCGTTTGGATCTCATTATCCCGCATCGCTTTGCCCTCAAAACCTTTCCTGTATGAACTCATAAAGCTCCCGCGCTTTTTCCTCGCTTATCTTCGCGGCTTTTTTCAGCTCCTCGGGGCTTGCCGCCTTCATCGCCGCCTTTGTCTTAAACGTCTTCAGCAGCGCGCGGGCTTTCGCCTCGCCTATTCCCTTCACTTCCGTAAGCTCCAGCGAATACGTTTTCTGCTTGTGCTTGACTCGCTGGAACGTTATCGAAAAGCGGTGGACCTCGTCCTGTATATTCGTCAGCAGAGCGAACAGCGGTCTGTTCGATTTTATCTCTATCTCTCCGCCCTCTTTTGCTATCGCGCGGGTGCGGTGCTTACTGTCCTTTACCAATCCGAACAGCGGAACGTCCGTTTTAAGCTCGTCAAGAACCTCGGACACCGCGCTTATATGCCCCTTGCCGCCATCGAGCAGTATCAGGTCGGGCAGCGGGGAAAAACTCTCGTCGCCGTCAAGAAAACGCTGTATACGCCGCCGCAGTACCTCCTGCATACACGCATAGTCGTTCTGTCCGTCCACGGTCTTTATCGCGAACTTTCGATACCCCGCCTTGAACGGTCTGCCATTGCGGTAAACTATCATTCCGCCGACAACTCCCGTTTCGCCGAAATTCGAGATGTCATAGCTTTCAATTATATTCGGGACTTTTTCAAGTCCAAGAAGTATTTTCAAGTCCTCAAGAGCCTTTATCTCCTTTGCCGTTCTTCCGACGCGGAGAGCCAGATACTCGCCCGCGTTCTTTTTCGCAAGCAAGACCTGTGCCATACCGTTGCCGCGCTGCGGTATCACGAATTTTACAGCGTGATCTGTCTGTTCACGCAGAAGCTGACCCAGCAGCTCCATATCGTCAAACTCCTCGTCGACGTATATTTCCTTTGGAATATCCTCCTGCTTTGTGTAATAACTCAGCAGAAAGTCGCGGCGCATTTCGCTTTCGGCATATTCCTCGCCGACAAAGAAATTCTCCTTGTCCACGAGCCGCCCATTGCGGTATTTGATAACGGCGAAGCTGGCTTGTCCGACGTTCACCGCCATTCCAACAATATCGTACTCCTGCTTGTAGTCGAGTATCTTCTGCTGTGCGGTGAGCCGCGTTACCGCCGCTATCCTGTCGCGCAGACGCGCAGCCTTCTCAAAATCAAGATTTTCGGCGGCTTGCTCCATCTGAGCGGTCAGCTCCTCAACGGAGGTCTTGCTGCCGTCTTCAAGATATTTGATAGCCTCGCCGATTATCTTCTTATATTCCTCCGAAGTTATCTTCCCCTCGCAAACGCCCATACACCGCTTGATATCGCGGTTAAGGCACGGACGCTCCTTGCCGAAGTCGCGCGGAAACTTCTTCTTGCAGGTCGGCAGACAGAAGATCGTGTTCGCCTCCTCCACCGCCTGCTTCACGGTAAAGCCGCTTGTGAACGGTCCGATATAATCGGCGTTCTTGTCGCTGTTATTGAGCGTATATGTTATCCGCGGGTAATCCTCGCGCGATATTTTGATGTAATTGTAGCCCTTGTCGTCCTTCAGAAGTATATTGTACTTCGGCTGATGCAGCTTGATAAGACTGCACTCCAGCACGAGCGCGTCAAGCTCGGTCTGCGTGACAATGAACTCGAAATCGTGGATATGCTCCACGAGCTTTATCGTTTTGGCTGTGTGCTGCGAGTTGGAGCGAAAGTAGCTTGTGACCCGATTTTTCAGCGCCTTTGCCTTTCCGACATAGATAATAGCGTCATCGGCGTTCTTCATAAGGTACACGCCCGGCTCAAGCGGAAGATGATTTGCCTTGTCCCGCAGAAACGGCAGTCTTTCGTTCAAGCAATCGCCTCCCTTTATCTATACACTTTATATTGTATCACATTCTTCGACAAATTACAAGGGGTATTTAAAAAAAGTTAAATCGGACACGATCTGCGGCATATTGCCCAAGCGCTGTCGAATACGATATTATAACGCGGCATTTTGTCGAAAGAAAACGGCGGTACGAATATGGAGGGTATATGGGGATAATTCTGTTAAAACTCGCATTGCAAAATCTGTTGTTTTTCGGGCTTCACTTCGAGGGGAAAAATATGTTCCCGAAGCAGCTCTCGCCAAAGGAGGAGGCTGAATGTATAAGAGAAATGGCGTCGGGCAGCGAGCAGGCCCGCGACAAGCTGATAATCCACAATCTGCGGCTGGTGGCGTACATAGTCAACAAAAACTATTCCGAAGCGCGCGATCCCGACGACCTTGTGTCTATCGGCACGATAGGGCTTATCCGCGCGGTGGAAACGTTTGATCTCCGCAAGGGAAACCAATTCAGCACTTACGCGTCAAAGTGCATCGACAACCAGATAAAGATGTATTTCCGCAAGATAAAGCACCAGCTGACCGAAGTGAACATCAACGACCCTATCGAAAGCGACGGCGAGGGCAATGTAATGACGCTCGCGGATATATTCAGCAGCGGCGTTAACGTTGAAAAAGACGTCGAGCTTAAAATATATTCGGATAAGCTCTACAAATTTATGCGCGAAGCTCTTACCCCGCGCGAACGTGAGATCATCTGCAAGCGTTACGGCGTAGCCGGCGCGGACGGCACAGTATGCCGCCCGCTGCCGCAGCGCGAGATAGCAAAGCAGCTCGGCATATCGCGCTCTTATGTTTCGAGGATAGAGAAAAAAGCGCTTGAAAAGCTTCGGGAAAGGTTTGAGGGGTGAGATCCCGATACTCCTTTACCGCTTGTGACACGTTCAAGCCAAATAACAATACCTGTCCGCGCAGCCGCAGGACAAATGTCAAGCGGCTGTACGGACAGGTTTTTGTTTATCAACCGAACTCTTTGATTCCAATGCCGCCAAAACCCGCATTTTTTGTTAAGGCTCTCCGGGCTGCATCTGCGAAACGAGCTTAATCCGCATTTCTTTCAACGTCAGACCGCCTCCGCCGAAGTACAGTCTGCACACCAGAAAGCGCGAAAATATATTAACGGGGTGAGATATCTCGCTCCATTCGCCGTTTGTGCCGTTGAACGTGAACACAGCCGACGGAAATCCCGTAGTGAACATAGTCACGGGTATCTGAGCCGTCGCGCTGAGGTCGGACTTGGCGGAGAGCGTCACGGAATAGCTTCCCGGAATATCAACGTCCAACGCGAACAGGTACGAGCTGCCCTTCGCGGTGTCCGCTCCGTCAAGCGAAAGCACGAGCTCGCCGTCCTTTATCGGATAAAACGTAACGTCGTCCGCCTCATAACGCTCATCGTCATACGGACGGTTCACTATCTCGATCTCGGCCTNNGCGGCTGCTCATAAGCATACGGCAGATGTTCGCGGCGTTCCGCTGAAGCTCTCCGCGCGTGAGCTTCCCCGCCTCAAGCGACAAAAGCGTATTATCTCCGTCGACGTTCTTCGAGGAATCGGCGCAGACCATATAAACGTCGTTCTGCGCTCTCGCCATCGCCGCGAAATTGTTGCGGCACGGCGGCTCTCCCCTCTCATTTATGCAGCTCCACCAATCGGTCATAACAAAGCCCTTAAAGCCCCATTCTCCACGGAGTATCGTCGTGCAGAGATCGTAGCTTCCGGCAGTCCACAGTCCGTTCAGCGAACCGTAGGTGGTCATAACGGTAACAGCGCCGCCCTCCTTGACCGCGATCTCGAAGCCCTTGAGATATATCTCACGCAGCGCCCTCTCGGAGATAACGGAATCCATAGTATGCCGTCCCGTTTCCTGATTGTTACCCGCGAAATGCTTTATAGTTCCCGTAACCCCCGCGCGATGCAGTCCGCGCAGCACGGCAACGGCGATAGTTCCCGTAACGTGCGGGTCCTCGCTGAAATACTCGAAGTTTCTGCCGTTGAGCGGGTGGCGGTGGATATTTATTCCGGGTCCTAACAAGCACTCAACGTTGTTCGCGGCGATCTCAACGCCCGCAAGCGCGAAAAGCTCCTCTATCAATTCGGGGTCGAACGTACTCGCAAGCAGCGTGCCGTTCGGCAGACTGAACGCCTTTGTGCCGCAGTCCAATCTCATTCCGGACGGGCCGTCATCACAGCAGCCTGCGGGTATGCCAAAGCCCTTGAGTGCGTCCGTCACGCCGCCGAATGCCGCCGCCGTTCCGGGAGTTACCTTGGGACTGCCCATACCCTCGCCGCGTATTATACAAGACAAATCGTCGTCGGAAAGCTGCGCGATAAACTCGTCCATAGAGCATTTACCGTCGGCAACGTCGGCGAGCTTAATGCCCTTGTCGCCCGTCTGCGGTATCTCACGCGGCAGATTTTCCGCGCGGCGCTCGTCCATATCGACCGTCGCTGTCGGAACGCTTTCCCGAACGGCTTTTACGCCGTTTTCATCAAACAACGGCTTAATGCGCTCGAACGGAAGTACGGGTGCGCAAGCCTCTGTAAGTTTCTTTGTAACAACCGTTTCCGCTTGTGCAAAGCTCAGCTCCTCACGGGCGCTGCTAACGTCCGTACCGACATACAGAGTGTACTTCCCCGCCTCCAGCACATAACAGGACTTGTTTCCCGTCGTGCCGCTGTCGTCATAGCTTGCAAAGCCGTCGATCGGCAGCTCGAAATGCAGCGACTGCTCCCCGCCCGGTTCGAGAACCTTTGTTTTCTTATATGCGCAGAGCCGCCGCAGCGGGTTTCCCAACATTCCCTGCGGAGCTTCATAATAGACCTGAACGACCTCCTTGCCCGCGCATTGACCGACATTCTTTACCGTAACGTCAAATTTGACGGTGTTTTCTTCTTTCCGCGCATTAGTACTCAACTCGAAATCTGTGTATGACAGACCGAAGCCGAACGGATACAGCATCTTTTCGGGCGCAAAGGTCTGGAAATAACGGTATCCGACATAGATATCCTCACAGTAGAACTCGCGCTCGACGTTCCCGAAATGCTCCGCCGAGGGGTAATCCGAAACCTTTTCGGCGATGGTGTCCGTGAGCTTTCCGCTAGGGCTGACCTTGCCCGTCAGCACGTCCGCCGTGCCGAGACCGCCTGTCATTCCGCCCTGCCAGACATATGCCACCGCGTCGGGCTTCACCTCTTTAACGAAGCTCATATCGATTATGTTGCCGACGTTCAGCAGCACGGTCATTTTCTTAAAGCGGGAACGCACCTTTTTCAGCATATCCAGCTCCGTCGCCGTCAAGCGGTAAGAGCCTTCCGTATCGGTGGAATCCTGCTCCTCGCCCGCCGTCTNNTGTACTCGCCCGCCGTTCTGCCAATGATGCACAACGCAGCTGCGGACGTTTCCGCCGCTTTCGCGCACACCGCGTCGTCAAGCGGCATTTCTTTCTGCGACCACGGCTCGCCGCCCCAGCCCACTCCGACGTCTATCGGGTGGGTCTTTTCCCACTCCGCATACACCCCGCGAAGCTCCTCATTCAGTGAAATACCGCACTCCGTAAGTCCTTCGGTGATGTTCCACACCTTGTCGACGTTCACCATACCGCCCGAACCCGTTCCGCTCTTGTAATAGTGCTCCTGCATACGCCCGAACACCGCAAGCTCCTCGTCCTTTTTAAGCGGCAGAGCGCCGTTGTTCTCCAGCAGCACGACGCCCTCCGCCANNCAGCCCGCGCAGCCGCGACGTATTTTTCCCAATCAAGCGTTATCTTGTTCATTTCCAAATTCCCTCCAACATTGATTTTTGTCTGCGGTCAATATTCATCTGCCCCGCGCAAAGCGGGGCAGAGCTTTATACATAATTGCCGTCGTTTCACTTTATCTCCGCGTGGAACGCCTGAAGCGACTTCACGCCGAGGTGAGTATTGTTCTTGATTGCCGCGATACCCTCCGCGCTCGCCTTTGCCGCCGCCATAGTGGTGATGTACGGAACGCGGTGCTTTATAGCCGCCTTGCGGATATAGCTGTCGTCGTTTATGCTCGTCTTGCCGGCGGGGGTGTTTATTATAAGCTGTATCTCGCCTTCCGCAATCTTGTCGGTGATGTTCGGCTTGCCCTCGTAGAGCTTCAGCACCTTTTCCGCCGCGATCCCCGCTCCGGTTATCATCTCGAAGCTCTTTCCCGTGGAGAGTATCTTGAAGCCGAGCTTCTCAAACGCCTTCGCGATGTCTATAAGCTCCGGCTTGTCGCGGTCGCACACCGACAGCAGCACCGTGCCCTCCAATGGCAGTCTTGTCTGAGTTGCCTCCTGCGCCTTGTAATACGCCTCGCCGAAGCTCGGGGAAATGCCCAGGACCTCGCCTGTGGAGCGCATTTCAGGTCCCAACACGGGGTCGACCTCCCGGAACATATTGAACGGGAATACCGCCTCTTTTACTCCGTAATGCGGGATATCGCGGTCGTGGAGTTGCGGCACGGGAGAAGACTTTTTCGTGATATCTGCGGTCATTATCTCCGTAGCTATCTTCACCATATTTATGCTGCACACCTTGGATACCAGCGGCACGGTGCGCGACGCGCGCGGGTTCGCCTCAAGAACGTAGACCGTGTCGCCCTCGATCGCATACTGCATATTCATCAAACCCACAACGCCCATTTCAACGGCTATTTTGCGGGTGTATTCCTTGATAGTCGCGATATTCTTGTCGGAGATGTTCTTCGCGGGAAGTATGCACGCGGAATCGCCGCTGTGAACTCCCGCAAGCTCAATATGCTCCATAACCGCAGGAACAAAGCAATGCTCGCCGTCCGAGATAGCGTCCGCCTCACACTCTGTTGCGTGATTGAGGAAACGGTCGATGAGTA
>DILZ01000043.1:225-10223 GCA_002425305.1 Ruminococcaceae bacterium UBA5579 | reverse complement strand
CGTCGTCGTGGACTATCTCCATTCCGCGTCCGCCAAGCACGTAGGACGGGCGAACCATAACGGGATAGCCTATCCTGTTCGCGATCTCCAACGCGTCCTCCACTGTAACAGCCATTCCGCTTTCGGGCATCGGTATCCCCAGACGCTCCATCATCGCCCGGAAATGGTCACGATCCTCCGCGAGGTCTATCGTTTCCGGCGTTGTGCCCAAAATATTCACGCCGTTCTTTTTAAGCTCCGCCGCAAGATTGAGCGGGGTCTGCCCGCCGAACTGCGCGATAACGCCGACAGGCTTTTCCTTTTCGTGTATCGCGAGAACGTCCTCCAGCGTCAGCGGCTCAAAGTAGAGCTTGTCAGAGGTATCGTAGTCGGTGGAGACCGTTTCGGGGTTGCAGTTCACGATAATGGACTCAAAGCCAAGCGTTTTCAGCGCGAGCGCCGCGTGAACGCAGCAGTAATCGAACTCTATGCCCTGTCCTATTCTGTTCGGACCGCCGCCTAAAATCATAATTTTCGGCTTATCCGTGTTGACGGGGCTTTTGTCCTCGTCAAGATTGTAGGTGGAGTAGTAGTAAGCCGCGTTTTCCGTGCCGCTTACGTGAACGCCCTCCCAAGCCTCGTTTATACCGTATTCGGCGCGCTTTGCGCGTATGTCCTCTTCGGGAACGTCAAGCAGCTTCGAGAGATAGCGGTCGGAGAAGCCGTCGCGCTTTGCCTGCTGCAAAACCGGCTTTTCGGGAATGTTCCCCTTTGCCGCCGCCAGAGCCTCCTCTTCCTTGATAAGCTCCGTCATCTGTTCCAAGAACCAGTGCTTTATTTTGGTGAGCGCGTATATCTCGTCGACAGTCGCACCCTTGCGCAGAGCCTCATATATAATGAACTGACGCTCCGAGGACGGATACGCGAGCTTTGAGAGAAGCTCTTCCTTGCTCAATTCGTGGAAGTCCTTTGCATAGCCGAGACCGTAACGTCCCGTTTCAAGCGAGCGTATAGCTTTCTGGAACGCCTCCTTATAAGTCTTGCCGATGGACATTACCTCGCCGACCGCTCTCATCTGCGTGCCGAGCTTATCCTCCGCGCCCTTGAACTTCTCGAACGCCCACCGCGCGAACTTGATAACGACATAATCGCCGTCGGGAACGTATTTATCGAGCGTACCGTATTTTCCGCACGGTATCTCCTTTAAGGTCAGACCACACGCGAGCATTGCCGAAACCAGCGCGATGGGGAATCCCGTAGCCTTTGACGCAAGCGCCGAGGAACGCGATGTGCGCGGGTTTATCTCGATAACGACTATTCTGTCGGAAACAGGGTCGTGCGCGAACTGACAGTTACAGCCGCCGATGACCTCTATCGCCTTTACAATGCTGTAAGAATATTCCTGTAACTTCTTCTGAACGTCCTCGCTTATCGTGAGCATAGGCGCGGAGCAGAAGCTGTCGCCCGTATGAACGCCGATAGGATCGATATTCTCGATAAAGCAGACGGTGATGACATTGTTCTCCGCGTCGCGGACTACCTCAAGCTCCAGCTCCTCCCAGCCCGCAATCGACTCTTCAACGAGCACCTGTCCGACAAGCGACGCCTGAAGTCCTCTCGCGCAGACGATCTTAAGCTCATCGGGGCTTGAAACCAGACCGCCGCCCGCGCCGCCCATAGTATAGGCGGGACGGAGAACCACGGGATAACTCAGCTTTTCAGCTATCGCAAGCGCCTCGTCCACCGAGTACGCGACCTCGCTGCGCGGCATTTCAATGCCCAGCTTCTCCATAGTATGCTTGAACTCTATTCTGTCCTCGCCGCGCTCGATAGCGTCCACCTGCACGCCGATGACCTTTACGCCGTACTTCTCAAGAACTCCCGCTTCGGCAAGCTCCGAGCATAGATTAAGTCCGCTCTGTCCGCCGAGATTGGGCAGCAGCGCGTCGGGGCGCTCCCTTTCAATTATCTGAGTAAGCCTCTCGACATTCAGCGGCTCGATATAGGTGATGTCCGCAACGTCGGGGTCGGTCATAATCGTCGCTGGGTTGGAGTTCACAAGAACTATCTCGTAGCCCAGCTTTTTCAGCGCCTTGCACGCCTGTGTTCCCGAATAATCGAACTCGCACGCCTGTCCGATAATTATGGGTCCCGAACCGATGATCAAAATTTTGTTGATGTCTGTCTTTTTCGGCATATTTTTGCTCCCGTCCTGTTATTTTACTTTCTTATTTTTCTATACATATTTTCCCTCCTATTAATAATACCACAAATCCTCAAAAAAAGCAATATGTATGTAAAAAAATGTTTATGCTCATTTTAACGCTATGTGCGCATAAACTTGATCTCTTAACTGGTGCGTTTCATCACATTGCGAAAAAAACAAGTTGAATTTTTATGTAAAATTTTCACAAAAAACTATTGATTTTACTAAAAAAATATATTATAATTATATTAAATTGAAGTGTTTTGAACACTGTTGAATTTTTTTGCCTTACTTTATTCGGGAGGAGGGAGATATAATGAGCAAAAAGAACGATGAAGAATACCGGGATCGGATCGTTCAAATGGTTGAGTGTGACAAGGATACGTTCCATTTTTTCCATTCCGTTTCGGATAATGTGTTCTTTCAGCTGAGCGGAGAGCTGTTGCCCGATATTTCGGGCGACCCGTTGGAGTATCTGAGCGGCAGCGGTCTTATTGACGAACAGTCGATGCCCGTGTTTTCCGTGTTTTGTTCAAAGATCCGCGAAGGAATTGCCAACGGAACGGACAAAAACCATACGTCTGTCGATATATCGATCAAGCTGCCGGGCAGCGATGAATTTCGTATGTGCCATTTGTACGGGATGTTTCTGCGCGATGAAAGCGGAAAGATCACCGATATACACTACGATCTCCGCCCGTATACTCCGATAGAATGCTTCAACCGCGACGTTCTGAGGATGTTCTCCTCGGACAAAAACCCGAAGCTGTTTTCCGAACGCTGCAAAAAGGTGATAACGGATAATCCCGACAAGGAGATAGCGTTTATACAGTTTGATATAGAGCGCTTTAAGCTGATAAACGAAACCTACGGCGTGGAGGTCGGCGACGAGCTTCTTCAGTTCATCAACGATACTCTGGCGCTGGCGTGCACCGACGAACAGCCGTTCTGCCGCCTGACAGCTGACGTTTTTATGATAGTCACAGCGTTTGAAAGCAAAGTTCGTCTGCTTAAATTCATCACCGGCATAGAAAATATGCTTTCCGGCTATAACGGAATGAAATACAGGATGACATTCGGCGTGTGCATAGTCGAGGACAGGACCGCTCATACGCGTCAGCACGGCGACAACGCCTCGCTTGCGCGGCAGCTCATCAAGGGAAACGCGCTGCAGAATATCGGCTTTTTCAGCAATGATATGAAAGCCGATCTTCATAAGAAGAAGTCCATTGAGGACGATATGAAGAAAGCGCTGCAGAACAACGAGTTCGTTATGTTCCTTCAGCCCAAATACTCGATAAGCACCGGAAGGATAATCGGCGCGGAGGCTCTCGCAAGGTGGAATCACCCGCAAAAGGGAATGATATCGCCTGCGGATTTCATTCCCATGTTTGAACAAAACGGCTTTATAATCAAGCTTGATACGTTCATCTGGGACGAGGCGTGCAGACGCATACGCAGGTGGATAGACAACGGCATAACGCCCGTGCCAATTTCGGTGAACATCTCGCGGGAATACGTTCATTCGTTCGACGTCACGACAATGCTGTTGAAGCTGGTCGAAAAGCACGATATCCCGATCTCGCTGCTGGAGCTTGAGATAACCGAATCCATTGACAGCGTAGGCGTTGAAGATATCGTAAAGAAAATGAAGAATGCTGGCTTTAAAATGCTTATGGACGATTTCGGATCGGGCTACTCCTCGCTGAATATGCTGAAAAGCACGCCATTTGACGTGCTTAAGATAGACAAGAGCTTTTTGGACGAGTTTATGGAATCCTCCCGCGGCAGAAAGATAATTGAGCACACGATAACGATGTCCAGAGATATCGGTCTCGATATCATCGCCGAGGGCGTTGAAAACGTAGAGCAGGCTCTGTTCCTGAGCCATTGCGGCTGCGACTCCGCTCAGGGCTTTTACTATTCAAAGCCCATTCCCGCGGACGACTTTGAAAGGAAGCTGCTGGAGATCAACGGAAAATAAAAAGTAATGTGCTGTATAAAGTATTGCGCGGTCAAACGAAAACGCTTGACCGCGCAATTTTCTATAAACCGTAGTTTTTTCTCAGAATTTTTTCTTCCAGGCGGACGGAACGAACAGTATTATCATCGGCAGACACTCAAGCCTTCCCAACAGCATATCCATAGACAGCACGATCTTTGAGAAATCGGAGAAGAACGAGAAGTTCTCCATAGGACCTACCCCGCCTATTCCCGGACCGATGTTGTTGAAGCACGATACCACGGACGTGAACGTCGTCGTGAAATCCTTGTTGTCCAGTGATATAATCAGCGTCGATACCATAATAAGGAAAATGTATATCCCGAGATAGCTGTGTACGCCGTGAACGGTGTCGGTGTCCATAGCCTTATCCTCGCTTGTTACAAGGTTTACCGATTTCGGGTGAAGCAGCTTTTTAAAGTATTTTCCCGTATTTTTAAAGACGATTATCAGACGCTGCACCTTAAAGCCTCCGCCCGTAGAACCGGCGGACGCGCCGATAAACATAAGCGCTACCAATATCGTCTGCGAAAAGGACGGCCATAGATTGAAATCCGCCGTGGCAAAGCCCGTGGTCGTCATAACGGAAGCGACCTGAAAAGCCGCGTATCGCAGGCTCTTCCCCGCAGCTCCGTAGATCGAGAAGATATTCGCGCCGATAAACAGAGTCGCGACGGCAAATATTATGATATATACCCTAAGCTCGAGATTTTTGAAAACGTCCTTGAAGCGCCGTATCAGAAGCAGATAGAATATGTTGAAGTTCACGCCGAAAAGCAGCATCATCACGGTTATCACGCCGTCAATATACGCCGAATCATAGAACGCGACACCAGCGTTTTTTATACCGAAGCCGCCCGTGCCCGCGGTTCCCATAGCGTGGCATACGCTGTCAAACATCGACATACCACCCGCGCACAGCAGAATTACGGTCACGACGGTCAGAACGCCGTATATCGAATACATATAAACGGCAGTATTCTTGCCCTTGGGAACTAATTTCCCGACCTGCGGACCGGGACACTCCGCCCGCATAAGATACATCGAATCCTTCGACGACGGAAAAACCGCAAGAGCCAGTACAAGTATACCCATACCGCCTATCCAGTGCGTGAAGCTCCGCCAGAAAAGCATACCGTGCGACAGGCTCTCCACATCGGTGAGTATTGTAGAGCCGGTCGTGGTAAAGCCGGATATGCTCTCAAAAAGAGCATCGATAAAGCGCGGTATCTCTCCGCTGATGACAAACGGCAAAGCGCCCGCTATCGGGAACACTATCCACAGTATTGCGACTATAACAAGGCTTTCCCTGGCATACATATCGTTCGTTTTCGGCTTGGAAAACATCATCGGCAGCGACAGAACGGCAAGCCCCGCGCCCACGACAACAAACGAGAAAGCCGCGTTGTATTCGCCGTAGAAAAGGCTTACCGCTGCGGGAAGCAGGAATATCAGCGAGCCCGCAAGCGTCATTTTTGACAAATAACGAAAAACCAGCGTCTTATTCATATCACATCACGCCCGTTAAAAGCGAATTCACCTCAACTTATCATCAATCGTCAATAATATCCCGGATATCCAAAAAGCGGTGTTCCTTTGAAACTATCACCACGGAATCGCCGACCTCTATCGTCGTACTGCCGTCCGGAATTATCACCTGCCGCTGCCTTACAACGGAGCATATCAGGATATTCTTCTTTGTTTTGAGGTCTTTAAGCGGTATGCCCACAAGCCCGCGGATATTCTCTCTTATCTTGAATTCCACCGCCTCAACGCGGTTGTTTACAATGTGATAAAGCGATTCGATGCTGCTTTCCGTGTTGTCGATACTCCGCACATACCCCAATACGGTCGATGTTGTGAGACTTTTGGGTGAAATAATGCAGTCCAGCCCTATCTGGCTCGCAAGCCCGACATAGCTTTCGCGGTTCACCTTGGTGACGACCTTCGCGTTGGAGTTGTTTTTAGCGTAGAGCGACATTATGATGTTCTCCTCGTCGATACCCGTGACGGCGACAAACGCGTCCGCGTCGCGCAGACCCTCCTCGACGAGCATATCCTGGTCGGTGCCGTCCGCGTTGATGACCGCCGCCTTCGGGAACATCTGCGCGAGCTGCTTGCACCTTTCAAGGTCCTTTTCAATGATCTTGACGTGCATACCCATTCCGAGAAGATTTTTCGTAAGGTAGTAGCTTATCCTACCGCCGCCGACTATCATACACGCCTTGACCTTGTCCTTTATCGAGCCGTTCATCTTGAAAAACTGCTCTATCTCCTTATGAGAAGCCGCAATGCTTATCTTATCTCCCGCGCGCAGAATAAAATCGCCGCTCGGTATGTATATATCCGAATCCCTCTGAACGGCGCATATCAGGAACTTTATCTTAGTTCGTCTGTAAATATCCTTGAGGGAGCAATCGAGTATCGGCGAGGTTTCCGGGAGCTTATATTCCACAAGCTCCATTCTGCCCTTTTCAAACACCTCGACGTTCGCCGCCTCGGGAGTTATCAGCACGCGCACCACCTCATCGGCGGATACGTTTTCGGGATTGATTATCATTGAAAGACCTAAGTCTTCTCTTATAAAATCTATCTGCTTAAAGTATTCGGGATTACGCACTCTGGCGATGGTCCTTGCCGCGCCGAGCTTTTTCGCAATAAGGCAGCACAGCAGGTTCACCTCGTCATAATGCGTCGCGGCGATAACCATATCCGACCTGCCGACGTTCGCGTCGGTCTGGATATTCTTATCGATACCGTTTCCCTCAATACACATTACGTCTTCGGTATTCTGAGTTTTCTCCAGCGCGGCGGCGTTGATATCGATAACGGTCACGTCGTGACCCTCGTTTGAGAGCATTGACGCCAATCCGCTTCCAACCTTGCCGTTTCCGATTATTACCGTTTTCATAGCTTAAACCCTCAGAGCTTGTTCAGAAATTCGCCTCGTATTCCGAAAGATCAAACAGGCTCTTGACCCCTATACAAAAGTTCGCGTTCCTCGCGGAAACCGCACGATCCTTGTGCGGTATTGCTCTTATTATACCACTTATTTTCCGTTATGTCAAGTAGAAAACAACAATATCTTGTGCCGCCGCTTAAAAAGCTCGTCGGTTCACGAAAAAGCAGCCTTTTTGTTTATGCGTCGAAATCCTTGCTTTTTTGAGTAAAGTATGCTATAATTAAGAAAACACCGCATAAAACAAGGTTTTAGAGCATATTTCACCGACAAAGGACATTTGCATTATGAAAACTATTAACTCTACTCCCAAAGCGGACGGATTTCATATGCCCGCCGAGTGGGATCGGCACTATGGCTGCATTATGATCTTCCCCGAACGCTCCGATTCGTGGCAGTACGGCGGGTACGCGGCGCGGAAAGCGTTCGTTGAGGTGGCGCGGGCTATCGCGGAGAGCGAATTTGTGACGGTATGCGCCTCCGAGGCACAGTATGAAAACGCTCGCCGTATGCTGCCCGACCATATCCGCGTTGTGGAAATGAGCTCCAACGACGCGTGGGCGCGGGATTACGCGCCGACCTTTGTCACGAACGGTTCGGATATTCGGGGGATAAACTGGGGCTTCAACGCGTGGGGCGGTCTTGCCGACGGGCTGTATTTTCCGTGGGACAAGGACGACAAAATGGCGCGGAAGCTCTGCGACCTTTACAATAAGGATATGTACGACTTTGGCAGCTTTATTCTCGAGGGCGGCTCGATACACGTTGACGGCGAAGGCACCTGTATCACCACCGAAGCGTGTCTGCTGAGCGCGGGGCGTAATCCGAACCTCTCCAAAACAGAGATAGAAAACTATCTGCGCGAGTGTCTTAACGTTAACAAGGTAATTTGGCTCAAAAACGGCATTTGGGGCGACGAAACCAACGAGCACGTCGACAACATCTGCGCGTTTGTGAAGCCCGGCGAGGTGGTTCTTGCGTGGACGGACGACACAAACGACCCGCAGTACGAGCTGTCGCGCTCCTGTCTGGAGATACTCGAAAGCTCGACCGACGCGCGCGGACGCAGAATAACCGTTCACAAGCTGCGTCTGCCCGCTCCCGTCACGATAACGGAGGAGGAGTGCGCGGGACTGGACACGATGAACTTTGCGCCGACGCGCACTCCCGGAGAACGGCTCGCGGCGTCCTACGTCAACTTCTATATTTCGAACGGAGCGGTCGTTATGCCGTTTTTCGGCGACCCTGCGGACAAACCCGCGCGTGAGCTGTTGGCGGAGCTGTTCCCCGAACGGAAAGTCGTGCCCGTTATGGCGCGGGATATCCTTATCGGCGGCGGGAATATCCACTGCATAACGCAGCAGATACCCTTGTTTTAAGGAGAATAGAAATGATAGAGGTCTTATTCGGTGAGAGCGAAGCCGGCGCTATGAAGATCGCGCTCAAAAGCGGGAAACTCGGCTCCGACGCGGTTTGTCTTGCGTTCGCGCTTGAGATAGGCGACATCAGGAAGCCCGTTATCGGCGAATACCGCGCAAAGCTGCTTTGCGACCTGCTTTACGCGGAGCAATGGGGCGAGGACATCGAGATGAAAAACGAGCTTGAACGGCTTGGGAGCGTGTATCGCGGGGAACTTAACAAGCTGGAGCGCTATATAAAAAGCGGCGAGCCGATACGCGTCTGGTACGCTAACGCGCCGTATTCGGTCTGCGGAATGTTGTGGCTCTGTTGGCAGTTCCGTGCGCTTGCAAAGGAGCTTGAAATGTACGTCGTGAAGCTGCCGCGAACGCTCACGCGCGGCGAAACGGCAATCGTCCACGCGAATTGGAGCGAGGTGCTGCCGCGTGAATTTATAAAGCTGCTGCCGCTTCAAAGGCGGCTCAAACCCGCCGAGATAGCGCTGAACGCGATGAATTGGGGCGGTCTGAAAAGCCAGAACGCGCCGCTCCGCGCAGTCGTAAACGGCTCTGTGATGAGCGTTCCCGCGAGCTTTTACGATTTCCTGATCTGGAAAAATTTAGGCGGCGAGCCTATTAGGGAAGCCGTTCTGATCGGGAAGATATTGGGCGAGGATCATATCGGTGTGGGCGATTGGTGGTACGCGCGGAGAATTGACAAGTTTATCGCACAAAACCGAATAAAGATCGTACAAAATTCACCCCGAAAATACGAGCGTCTGCTCGTAAAAAACGAACGCTGAAAAACTTGCCGAAGCAGCGCTCAAAACAAGCCGTTTTTTGCCTGTTAACAATTACAGAAATCGGCTTTTTAAAGCGGAATCAAACGTTAATTTACGCTTTTTTGAATTATCGTTAAACGATATGAGAAATTGCCCGAAAAACAGTCTGTTTTCGGGCGTGATTTGAGGAGAATATCTATGAGAAAAGTCAAGGTCGCGGCGGTTCAGTTTTCAATACCCGAAGACCGCGAAAGATCGATCGAAAAGGCGGAAGCTCTGGTTCGGGAAGCTGCCGAAATGGGCGCGAACATCGTGCTGCTCCCCGAACTCTTTGAAACGCCGTACTTCTGTCAGGAACGGCGCTACGAGCACTACGAGCTGGCGCTCCCCGTTGATAAGAACCCTGCCGTCGCGCGCTTTCGCGAGGTAACGCGGGAATTGGGGCTGGTTATGCCGATCAGCGTTTATGAGCGCGACGTGAACTCGTTCTACAACAGCGTCGCTATGCTCGACGGCGGTGAGCTTCTCGGGGTCTACCGCAAGACGCACATTCCCGACGACCACTTCTATCAGGAGAAGTTCTACTTTACACCCGGCGATACGGGCTTCAAGGTCTGGGAAACGCGCTTTGGGAAGATCGGCGTGGGAATATGCTGGGATCAGTGGTTTCCCG
>DILZ01000043.1:0-188 GCA_002425305.1 Ruminococcaceae bacterium UBA5579 | reverse complement strand
CAGCGAGCCTATCATAGAATGTGACAGTATGCCGCATTGGCGTCGCTGTATGCAAGGACACGCGGCGGCGAACATCGTTCCCGTTATCGCGGCGAACCGTGTCGGCACGGAGAGGGTAACGCCCGACGACGGCAATGCCCGTCAGTCAAGCGAGCTTGAGTTTTACGGCTCGAGCTTCATCACCGATT
>DILZ01000054.1:18919-22626 GCA_002425305.1 Ruminococcaceae bacterium UBA5579 | reverse complement strand
TTGCGGCAAGCTCACTCGCTTTCTCCGCTCCGATGCGCCGTTTGCGGTTGCCGCTCAGTAACTAACGACTAACAACTATCCAACTAACTACTTCGTGCTCATCGCACTTCTGAGACGCGTGAAGTTGCCGTTCATCTGATTTATCAGCGCGTCTATACGATACTGCACCTTGAGGAACTCCGCCTGCTTTNNTCGCTGTCGACATTGTTGTGATCCGCCTGGTCGTTCGTGTAGTAATCAACATACATACCCTCCACCAGATTCAACTCCTTCTTCACTGTGCCGTTCGCGCGGAGCTTATCCTTCAAGACGCCTTCGAAGGTAAGGTACTTGCACTTGTAATCCGGGGTATCGGCGTTTGAGATGTTCTCCTGTATCACCAAACCCTTTTGCCACATAACCGCCAGGCCCTGCTCTACGATCCTGAACGCCGTAGTATCAAAAAGTCCCATAATCGATAGCCTCCCGATATCAAGATGATCTTTTAAGTCCTAATAAGCCAAAATGTTTTCGTTGATATTAACGATTGATTTTAGGCATAAATATCCCAAGACATTCTTCTACATATTCCATTATACATCATATTAATCGAAATTTCAACCTCTTTTTTTAATTAATTTCTCTAACTTTCGCAATATTGGTGAAATATAGCAATTTTAAGGTCTGGCAGACCTGACCAAAGCTCATTGCAATGCGATTTAAACGTAATTTTTGTGAATTTTTCACAAATTTTTCCGCACAGCTCCTGTTCTTTTCCCTCAAAAAACAATATGTGAAAATTTATAAAATATAGCAAAATTTTTTTGAAACCTCTTGACAAATCCGACGAAATATGTTAGAATATTGACATCAATTGAATTTGTCCTTAACAAACCTATGAAGCAGAGATAAAAATGTCCGCAGCACTCACAGAGAGCGGTCGGCGCTGAGAGTACCGCAGAAAGCGGGGCATTAAATGGACTGCCGAGGGCGCGATGAAGGCGGCGTGCGCTTATGTAACGTGCCGATGTCGATTATGACGCGGTGCGCATATATGGACTGCCGTTGTGTATCTCGCGACGTGTGTGAGCGTTAATCGCAAGGGTATGATAGTACCCGCAGAGTGCGCGTTTTTACGCGAAATAAGGTGGCAACGCGGAAGTTTTCTCCGTCCTTATTGCAGAGCTTTTCTGCTTACGGGACGGTTTTTTTGTGCGATTTTTTAGGGCATCTCTAAAAACCGGTTTGAAAAGGTAAAATCGGTAGAGTACGTCGGCTGCTAGGAAAGCCGACGAAGCAAGGCTTTATGCCAGCGTTTTGCGTGAAGCGCATAATGCGGCGAGAGAGGTTTGACGACGCAGACGGCGTGCTATGCCGATTTTGCCTCAAATTAGGCTTTTAGAGATGCCCTTAGTTGAAAGAGGTGTTTTTATGCTGTGTCCGACACTAAACGAGGCGAAAGGTTTTCGGGACTTCGACATTATCCCGATAAAGCGCGAGCTGCTCTCGGATTTCATAACGCCTATCGAGGCGCTGCGCAGACTTCAGAATGTCAGCCATCACTGCTATATTCTGGAATCGGTGGAAAATCGTGAGAAATGGGGACGCTATACGTTTCTGGGCTACGATCCCAAGCTGGAGATATCCTGCTCAAACGGTGAAATGACCGTTAAGGATCTGCGCACCGGAGATGTGAAGCTTGACCGCTCCGCTGACCCCACAAAATATTTCCGCGGACTTTTGAGCAGGCTGAGATCCCCGAAGCTGGCAGGCTTTCCGAGCTTTACGGGAGGTCTGGTTGGGTATTTCAGCTACGATTACATCAAGTACAGCGAACCCACGCTAAAGCTGGACGCGCTTGACGAGGAGAATTTCAAGGACGTCGATCTTATGCTGTTTGATAAAGTGATCGTTTTTGATAATATTCACCAAAAGATCGAATTGATAATCAACATTTCCTCCGAAAACATTGACGAAAATTACAAAAAAGCCGAAGCGGAATTGTGCCAAATGGAGAAACTTATTCGCAGCGGCAAGCCCGCCGTATCCGCTCCCCCGAAGCTTAAAAGCGAATTCCGGCATTTGTTTCCCCAAAAAGCGTATTGTGAAATGGTAGAGAAAGCGAAGCGGTATATTTACGAGGGCGACATCTTTCAGGTCGTGCTTTCCAACCGCCTTGACGCGGATTTTGAAGGCAGCCTTCTCGACGTTTACCGTATGCTCCGCACGACAAACCCCTCTCCGTATATGTTCTACTTTTCAAGCGATGATATGGAGGTCGCGGGCGCGTCCCCCGAAACGCTTGTAAAGCTGGAGGACGGCATTCTGCACACGTTCCCTATACNNCAGCGGAAGGACTGACAAGGAGGACGCGACGCTTGAAAAGGAGCTTCTCGCTGACGAAAAAGAGCTTTCGGAGCATAATATGCTTGTAGACCTCGGACGCAACGACATCGGCAAGATCTCGGCGTTCGGAACGGTAGAGGTCGAAAAATATATGGAAATACTGCGGTTTTCACACATTATGCACATCTGCTCCACGGTAAAGGGAAGAATAAAGGACGGCTGCGACGCTCTTGACGCCGTGAACGCCGTGCTGCCTGCGGGAACGCTCTCGGGTGCGCCAAAGATCCGCGCCTGCGAAATCATCAACGAGCTTGAAAACAACAAGCGCGGCATTTACGGCGGCGCCATCGGCTATATCGGCTTTAACGGCGGTATGGACACCTGCATCGGGATACGGCTTTGCTACAAGAAAAACGGGAGGCTGTTCGTGAGAGCCGGCGCGGGGATCGTCGCGGACAGCGTTCCCGAACGCGAGTTCACAGAATGCGTCAACAAAGCGAAGGCGGTCGTGAATGCGCTTAAATCCGTAACGGAACGGGAGGGAGAGCTATGATACTTTTAATTGACAACTATGACAGCTTTTCTTACAATGTTTACCAGCTGATAGGCTCGATCGCCACGGATATCAAGGTGATCCGCAACGACGAGCTGTCCGTTGACGAGATACTCGCGCTTAAGCCGTCGCACATAATCATAAGCCCCGGTCCCGGCAGCCGGCAAAGTGCCGATCCTTGGTATTTGTTTGGGCCATCAGGCGATATGCGAAACGTTCGGCGCGACCGTCACCTACGCGAAACGGCTTATGCACGGCAAGCAATCGATGATAGATTTCGATGCGAGCTCCGTGATATTCTGCGGCTTTAACGGCGAGTTCGGCGTGGCAAGGTATCACTCGCTCGCCGCCTCCGAGGAGAATTTCCCGGAGGATATTCTGAAAATAACCGCGCGAACCTCGGACGGAGAAATTATGGCCGTCGAGCACACAAAGCACCCGATCTTCGGGCTTCAGTTCCACCCCGAAAGCATACTCACCGAAAACGGCGAGAAAATGATGCGGAATTTCCTTGAGATATGACACTTTTTTCGGGCGGTTTTCGGGGGCAAGATCACCTCTAAAAACAACAGCGAAAAAAGCCGCCGAAAACAGTTTGGTTTTTGAGAGCGTTTAAACGCCAGAGAACGCGATAACTAAGCCAAATCGGAGCATTAAAACGGGCGTTTTCGGAGCAGCGAATTTACTATGCGAAAAAGCTTCAAAAAGGCTCGGTTTCGGGGCTTGATTTGAAGATAATTTGGAGATAATTTTACGTGCTGAATCAGCGCGGTTTAGGAGGACCTTATTATGATAAAAGAAGCAATCGTTAAAATCGTTGACAAGCAGG
>DILZ01000054.1:890-18897 GCA_002425305.1 Ruminococcaceae bacterium UBA5579 | reverse complement strand
TGTCGGGAGAGACTACTCCCACACAAAACGCGGCATTTCTCTCGGCTCTCTCGACAAAGAGCACCAAAGCCGAGACTATCGCCGAAATAACGGGCTGTGCCGCTGCTATGCGCGACGCCGCTGTAAAATTTGAAAACGACCTCGACCTGCTTGAGATCGTCGGCACGGGCGGCGACAACGCGCAGAGCTTCAACATCTCCACGACGGCTGCTATCATTATCGCAGCTTCGGGGATCATGGTAGCCAAGCACGGCAACCGCGCGGCTTCGTCACTCAGCGGCACCGCAGACTGTCTTGAGGCTCTGGGCGTAAACATCGACCTCGACCCCGAAAAGTGCCGCAAACTTCTCCAAAATGTTGGCTTCTGCTTCTTCTTTGCGCAGAAGTACCATACCTCTATGAAATACGTCGGGCCTATCAGAAAGGAGCTTGGTATCAGAACGGTTTTCAATATCCTCGGTCCCCTTACCAATCCCTCAAATCCGAAACATCACCTTCTGGGCGTTTACGACCGCTCGCTCGTTGAGCCCGTCGCGAACGTGCTTATGAAGCTCGGTTCGAGAAACGGCATGGTCGTTTACGGTGTCGACAAGCTCGACGAGATCTCTCTCAGCGCGCCTACGTCCGTTTGTGAGTACAAGGACGGCTGGATGAAAACTTATGAAATAACGCCCGAGCAGTTCGGCTTCGAGCGCTGCACTAAAGATGATCTCAAGGGCGGCACTCCTGCGGAAAACGCCGCTATAACAAGAGCTATCCTAAGCGGCGAAGATAAAGGGCACAAGAGAAACGCGGTCTTGCTCAACGCAGGTGCGGCGATCTATATTGGCGGTAAGGCTTCTTCTATGGAGGATGGAGTCAGCATAGCCGCAGAGCTTATCGACTCGGGCAAGGCTGTCGAAACACTTGATAAGCTGATCGCTCTCTCGCAAAACTGAGGTGACGGTATGACTATTCTTGACGAGCTTGCGCAACACGCCCTCGAGCGGGTCGACGCAGCAAAAGCGAGGCTCAGCGTGATAGAGATAAAAAGCCGCGCGCTGTCGCTCCCTAAAGGTGATCTCAGGTTCGAGAAGGCTCTCGGCGGTGAGGATATCTCGTTCATCTGCGAGGTAAAGAAGGCAAGTCCCTCTAAGGGCGTTATCGCGGAGGATTTTCCGTATTTGCAGATAGCACAGGATTACGAAAAAGCCGGTGCGGCGGCTATCTCCTGTCTTACAGAGCCGCATTGGTTTCTTGGGAGCGACGAGTATCTGCGTCAAATAGCGGAAAATGTAAAAATTCCCGTGCTGCGCAAGGATTTCACCGTGGACGAATATATGATCTACGAGGCGAAGCTCCTCGGCGCGTCGGCGGTGCTGCTGATCTGCTCGATATTGAGCGAACGGCAGCTTTCCGAATATCTGGAGATCGCGCACTCGCTGGGGCTTTCCGCGCTTGTGGAGGCGCACAACGAAGCGGAGATAGAGACCGCCGTAAAAATCGGCGCGAAAATAATCGGTGTGAACAACCGCGACCTGAAAACATTTTCGGTAGATACGGGAAGCTCTGCGCATTTACGGGAATTAGTGCCGCGCGACCGCATATTCGTTTCGGAGAGCGGGATACAAACCGCTGCGGACGTCGCGGGACTGCGTAAAATAGGCGCGAACGCGGTGCTTATCGGCGAAACGCTGATGAGAGCTTCCGACAAGAAAGCGAAGCTCGATGAGCTGCGGGGTGTGAAATGAACGTTAAGATAAAGCTCTGCGGAATGTTCCGCGACTGCGATATTGACTACGTCAACGAGGCAAAGCCCGACTACATCGGCTTTATCGTGATGTTCCCGAAAAGTCACCGCAACATCAATCTTGAAACGGCTCTGCGGCTGAAAAAGCGGCTCTCGCCCGATATAAAGAGCGTTGCGGTTTCGGTGAACGCGTCCGTTGAAGCGCTTGCGGAGTTCGCCCTCTCCGGAGCGGCAGATATTTTGCAGCTCCACGGAAATGAGGACGCCGATTATATCGCACGGCTGAAAAGTCTGACAGACGTGCCTATTATTAAAGCCGTTAAAGTCACGGGCTTTGCGGATATCGAGCGGGCTCAGTCGCTGGACGTTGACTTTCTGCTGCTGGACAGCGGCACGGGTTCGGGCAGGATGTTCGACCACTCGCTGATAGACAAAAAGCGCATTACAAAGCCGTTTTTTCTGGCAGGCGGACTTACTCCCGAAAACGTCCGGGCGGCAGCTCTTGAGATCAAGCCTTATGCCGTGGATATTTCAAGCAGTATTGAAACAGATAAGATAAAGGACAGGGAAAAGATACTTGCGACGGTAAGTGCGATACGCAATATTTAATGTCATAAAGCGGAGGGGAGAGCAATATGGCGTTCAAGTTGGACTGCGTTGTGCCGTGGGGCAGAAATATGGAAGAATATCGGCTGATGTTCCGACTGAGTGAGAACGACCTGTCGAAGAAAATCGCGGGCTTCGGGGACGGACCGGCGTGCTTCAACAGAGAGCTTACCGAACGCGGCGGCTCTGTCACTTCGTTTGATATTATATATCAATTCTCAAAAGAGGATATTGAAAAGCGCATTGACGAGGTGCGCGTTGAGGTTATGGAGCAAATGCGGCGGAACAAGGAAAACTACGTTTGGACGCGCTTTAAAAGCCTTGACGAGCTGGAAAGCACGCGAATGTCCGCTATGCGCAAATTCCTTGAGGACTACGATAAAGGAAAACTTGAAGGACGGTATGTCTTCCATAAGCTTCCAAACCGCCTGCCGTATGAGAACGATCATTTTGACCTCGGACTTAGCTCGCACTTTCTGCTGATGTACACGGCTTTGGGATATGATTTTCACATAGCGGCGATTACGGAAATGCTCCGTGTTTGCAAAGAAATACGTATCTTCCCGATAGTCGATCTTGACGCGGAGAAGACAGAGCTGACAAGTAAAGTGATTAAGCATTTTGGAGAGAATTTCCGCGTTGATATTGTTAAGACAGATTATGAGTTCCAAAAGGGGGACAATAAAATGTTGGTCATTGAAAAGGAGCGGTGAGTATGGATTGTAAAAGCCTTGAAGAAGTTCGCTCCAACATTGACAGAATAGACAATGATATCATCAAGCTGATAGCGGAACGAACGGTATACGTCAAACAGGCGGCGAAATTCAAGAAAAGTACAAACAGCGTTAAAGCATCAAACCGCGTTGAAGCCGTTATTGAAAGGATTCGCGGCAAAGCGGAGGAATACGGAGCAGACGCAGATATTGTCGAGGCGATCTACCGCGAGATGATAGCGCGGTTCATTGATATGGAAATGAGCGAATATTCAAATAAAGGAGGTCATTGATGAAACAATATACAGTTGACGCGTTTACCGATGAGCTTTTTAAGGGAAATCCCGCGGCGGTATGCGTTATGGACGAATGGATTAGCGATGAGCTTATGCAAAAAATAGCGAAAGAAAATAATCTATCGGAAACAGCGTTTGCGATCAAAGACGGCAAAGGTTATCGTCTGCGGTGGTTTACGCCAAAAAGCGAAATAGATTTCTGCGGTCACGCCACGCTTGGTACATCGTTTGTCATCGCGAATTTTATCGAGCCGAACAGCAAAACCATAAAGTTCATAACACTTTCGGGCGAAATAAGCGTTGAAGTTAAAGACGGCTTGTTCACTATGAATTTTCCGCGTTACAAGTTGATTCCCGTTGAAGTTACCGATAAGATGACAAAGGCACTTGGGGTAAGACCCTCTGCCGCGTTTCTTGACAGGGACTTGCTTATGGTGCTTGATTCCGAAAAGGATGTTTTGGATCTGAAGCCCGATTTTGCGGCTCTCGGAGAGCTTGAGGGCTTGTGCATTGCCGTGACCTCCAAAGGCTCAAAATATGATTGTGTTTCGCGCGTGTTCGCTCCCGAAATAAACATTCCCGAAGACCCCGTAACAGGTTCAACGCACTGTATGATAGCACCCTATTGGGCGGAGCGGCTTGGCAAAAGCTCTGTTACCGCGTTTCAGGCTTCGGAGAGAACAGGCGTGCTTTATACCGAGGTTTTCGACGAACGTGTGAATATATCGGGGCGGGCGGTTCTGTTCGGTGTTTCCGAAATTTTGAAGAATCATATATGACGGAAATATATTTCAGCGAAACGGGCAACACAAAACAATATGACAATGCCATGAAAGGATTTTCCCGATCCGAAAATCTTAAACACAACTATAAGGTGCTTGGCACACCGGAGAACTGCCCCGAGGAGCATTGCAGATATTATCCGAAAAAGATAATTCAAAAGGAGGCGTGATTGCTATGAGCGAAAGCCAAAAAGTATTATTGGTAAATTGCAGCCCCGTGAAAGACGGCGCAACAGCCGAAATCGTCAAAATCGCCGCCTTATATTTGAGCGGCTTGGGCGACATCAAAAGCATTTGCATTGACGATTACGATATAAAATATTGCAAGGGCTGCCGCGCCTGCCATAAAACGGCGAAGTGCGTTCAAAGCGGCGATGATACACTAAAGCTTGTCGGGGAATTCGATTGGGCGGACGTTATCATTTGCGTTTCACCGTCCTATTGGGCGGATATTCCGGGGCAATTTAAGGCATTTATCGACAGGTGTACGCCGTGGTGCAACACCCACGAGCCGCACGCCGTTATCGGAAGCGGCAAAAAAGGGTACGCAATCGCGTTGCGAACAGGACCGAGTATGCGGGAATGTGAACGGATCATTGAAAGCATCGATCATTTTTACGGACATCTTGAAATAACTCCGAGCGGACATATTGGGCTTTGCTCAATTGAATATAAAGAGGCTGTTGCAGACAGAACAGACGAAATCAAAGAGTTCTGCGACAAAATTATATCAAATTTATAGATTTATAGAAAGGAAACGGCAAGAAATATGTCAAAAGGAAGATATGGCGATTTCGGAGGACAGTATATCCCCGAAACGCTGATGAACGAAATCCACAAGCTGGAGGAGGCTTACGAGCGCTTCTCCAAAGACCCCGAATTTATCGCGGAGCTTGATAAGCTCAACCGCGAGTACGCGGGAAGACCATCCTTGCTCTACTACGCGGACAAGATGACAAAAGACTTAGGCGGCGCGAAAATATACTTTAAGCGCGAGGACTTGAACCACACGGGTTCGCACAAAATCAACAATGTGCTTGGGCAGTGTCTGCTTGCGAAGAAAATGGGCAAAACGCGCATTATCGCGGAAACGGGTGCGGGTCAGCACGGAGTTGCGGCGGCAACGGCGGCGGCTCTTATGGGGCTGGAGTGCGAGATTTTTATGGGCAAGGAGGACACGATCAGACAGGCTCTGAACGTGTACCGTATGGAGCTGCTCGGCGCGAAGGTCAACCCCGTTACCACGGGCACGATGACGCTTAAAGACGCGGTGAACGAGGCTATGCGTGACTGGACTACGCGTGTGGACGATACGCTGTATGTGCTGGGATCGGTTATGGGTCCGCACCCGTTCCCGATGATAGTGCGCGATTTCCAGAGCGTTATCTCAAAAGAAGCGCGCGAACAGATACTTGAGCTTGAAGGAAAGCTCCCGACTGTTGTAATGGCTTGCGTGGGCGGCGGCTCGAACGCTATGGGTATGTTCTACAACTTCATAGGCGACAAGGAAGTGCGGCTTATAGGCTGCGAAGCGGCGGGGCGCGGCGTTGACACCGGCGAAACGGCNNCGTCCACACGCGTAGTCCAGTCGCAACGGGAACGCTCGGTGTATTCCACGGAATGAAGAGCCTGTTCTGCCAGAACGAGTACGGGCAGATCGCGCCCGTGTACTCCATTTCGGCAGGGCTGGATTATCCCGGCATTGGTCCTGAGCACGCTTATCTGCACGATATAGGACGCGCGGAATATGTTCCCGTAACGGACGATGAGGCGGTGAACGCGTTTGAATACATTGCGCGTACCGAAGGCATAATCTGCGCTATTGAAAGCGCGCACGCTGTGGCTCATATGATGAAGATCGCGCCGACGATGAGCAAGGACGACGTTATAATCTGCTGTCTTTCGGGGCGCGGAGATAAGGACGTTGCGGCAATAGCGAGATATAGGGGGATAGATCTGCATGAATAACAGAATAGAAAAAGCATTTGACAACAAGAAAGCGTTCATCGGCTTTCTGACGGCGGGCGACCCGACTTTCGACGCGTCTTACGAGAACATTATGGCGCTGATAAACGCAGGCGCGGATCTGGTGGAGATAGGAATACCGTTCTCCGACCCGATAGCGGAGGGACCCGTTATACAGGAAGCGGACGTTCGCGCGCTCAAAAGCGGAATGACGACCGACCGCGCATTCGAGCTGGCGGCTAAGGTTCGAGCACAGACCGATATCCCGCTCGTGTTTATGACATATCTCAATCCCGTGTTCAAGTACGGCTATGACAGATTTTTCGCGAAATGCGCGGAGATAGGCGTGGACGGGCTTATCTGCCCCGATATGCCGTTTGAGGAGAAAACCGAGGCGGACGCTGTCGCAAAGGCGCACGGCGTTTCCATAATCTCTATGATCGCTCCTACCTCCGAGGAACGCATTAAAGCTATCGCGGAGAGTGCGGAGGGATTTTTGTACATCGTAAGCTCGCTTGGTGTTACGGGCGTTCGCAGCGAGATCAAGACCGATCTGGCAAGCATTATGGAAAGCGTGAAGAAATACGCTCACGTTCCTGCCGCGATAGGATTCGGAATTTCCACTCCCGAACAGGCAAAAAAGATGTCGCAGCTTGCGGACGGAGTTATCGTCGGCTCTGCTATGGTGCGGTTAGTGGAGAAATTCGGAGAGAGTGCCGCGCCCGAGATAGAAAAACTTGCAAAGGGGCTTGCGGACGCGGCTCACGGAAATTGAGCTTTTAATAAGGTATATGGTATTCCCCGCGTATCTTAAACGCGGGAATTTTTTTTGAAAAACACCTTGACAAAAGTACTATATAGTATTATACTATATAGTAGGAGGTGTGAAAATGCAAAGTACCAACGGCGGATTTCTTATAACAAAAATCAAGCAGATCCAGGGACGGGTGTTTGAAAAGCTGCTTTGCGAATACGGAATAAGCGAGTTTAACGGCGCACAGGGACGTATTCTGTTCGTTTTGTGGGAGCAGGACGATATACCGATAAGCGAGCTTTCAAAACAAACGGGACTTGCGAAAACAACGCTCACGAGTATGCTTGACAGACTGGAGAAGTCGGGACACGTTTTGCGCGGGAGCGACCGCTCCGACCGCAGGACGGTGCGTGTCAGGCTCACGGAGCACGCGCGGTCTCTGCGTGAAAAATACGACGAGGTTTCCGCCCGGATGAACGAGATTTTTTACGGAGGGTTCAGCGATGCCGAAATACTCGCCTTTGAAAAGGCTCTTGGGAAAATTCTTGAAAATCTTATCAAAAAGGAGAATGAAAATGGACAAAAAAATAATAGCTGAGATACGCGAGCTGCGCGAAAAATCGAACGTAGCCTTTGTCGGCTCTGTGAATGAAAACAGCTTTCCTCAAATCAAGGGAATGCTGGTGGTTGAAGATGAGGACAAACGGGAAATGAAAACGCATTATTTTTCAACGAATTACAGCTCAAAGCGAGTAAAGCAGTTTCTCGCAAACCCGAAAGCGTGCGTTTATTACTGCGACGAAACAAAGGACAAATATAAGGGGGCGCTTTTCACGGGAACTATCGAGGTCTGCACTGACCACGACACCAAGGCAATGCTTTGGCACGACGGCGACGAGATCTACTATCCAAAGGGCATTGACGATGACGACTATTGCGTGTATAAATTCACCGCTGAAACGGTAAATTACTATCACGGGCTTTCAAACAAGACATTTTCGATAGATGAAATTTAAAACACAAACCGCCGCTCCTTCGGGAACGGCGGTTTATAATTATTTGGGCAGCTTAGCAAGCGTGAAATTCACGGTTTTGGAAAACGGATTGTAGATTATATCCTTGCCCTTTTTTGACGTGAAGAAATACTCGTTTTTGTAATAAAGCGGATAAAACGCGCAGCGGTCAATAAGGGTCTGCTCGGCTTTACGGTAGAGCGCGGCGCTCTCGGAGGAGCTTGCGGCTTTCTCCGCTCTGACGAGATAGTCGTCCAGCTCGGCATAGTTAAGGTTCGTGTAGTTTTCCACGCTCGCTGCGGTGAACCTCTCAAGATACGCGGAGGGACTGTTATACTTTCCTGTAAGCTCCAGCACCGCGATATCGAAATCGCCCTCCTCAAGAGCCTTTGCGTACTCTCTTTCCGAAAGGACCTTCACGTTGCAGTAGAATCCCAGCTCGCGCTGCCATTCCTGCATAACATAGGATACGGCAGTCAGTGCGGCGGTGTCGGGAACGATGACGCTGGCACCCGTAAGCAGCGATTTGTCCAGCTGCGAACCTATGCTGTTATACAGATCGGTCGCCGCCTTGATATTGTATTCCGGTATGCTGACAGCGCCCGCAGTTTCCCGATAGCTCACGCCCTCCATAGACACCTGCTTCGGAACGACTCCCTCTGCTTTTTCGTATTCGGGTATTGCCTCTATTATCGCGTTTCGGTCGGTGAGCATACAAAGCACTCTGCGAAAATTTTCGTTTTTGAACAAGTCAAATTTGCTGTTGAAAGCCAACCCGCAAGTGATATTGCTGAACTCATAAACGCTGTACGAGCCCTTTATCTCCGACTTTTGGTTGTTGGAAACCGCAATGCAGCTTACATCGCCGTTCTTGAAATCGGAAATAAAATCCTCCTCGTCCTCAATAAAAAAGTTCAGTCCGGACGGACAAATATCTCGCGCTTCGGCGTTTTTTGAATTCCTGCCGAGTATCAGATTGTTGATATCGGTTATGGCGTCGGGATCGTATGTCCAGCTTTTAAGATAAAACGAACCGTTCGACGGAGTACACTCTGCGGAAAGCCCGTATCGTCCCTGCGCCTTCTTGAAGTACTCCTCGCAGCACGGCATTGCCGGCGGCTCCGCCAGCATACTTAAAAATCGCGGGTTAGGGGATTCAAGCGTTATCTCAAGCTCGAAATCGCTTTTTGCCTTAACTCCCAATTGTGTGAAATCGGAAATATATCTGTAGTTCAGCTTCTGCGCGTTTTTAATGCAGAAATAATCCTTTGCTCGCGGCGCTTGTGTTTCCGGAAGAAACAGCCGCTGAAATCCGTATACAAAATCGTGCGCTGTGCATTGTTTTTCAAAGCCGCCGCCGTCTATCCAATATATATCGTTTCTTAGCTTGAAATTATATATCAGTCCGTCTGCGGAAACGGAATAGTCCTCCGCCGCGCCCTTCTGAACGGAACCGTCCTGCGCTATCTCCACCAATCCCATAAACATATTCGCTATTATCGTATTGGAGTTTGGCTCGTTTGCTTGCTGCGGGTCGAGAGTTTTCGGGTTTGCGGAAATATCATATTTAAAAACGCGTCCCAAACCGTCGTCGCTGCGGCAGCCCGTAAACGTCATTATTATCGTAAAAGCGGCAAGAACCGCTGTAATCTTTAATATAATTTTAATGTTGATCGCTCCTTTGCGATTTTATATTTTTATTGTACCATTTTTTCAGCACCAATCATATGCAGATTTGAATCGTAATGTTTATCCTGTTAAAGATATTGTGTTGCCTTTATTGTACCATATATTACCGCAAAAATCAACATAAAAGTTATTACAATTTTATTACAATCCTATAAAGTATATCCAATGACCATATTTTCCTCAATACTTGCCCGAACGTCTATGAGACGCTGATTTTCGCTTCCGCGGAACGGCAAGGAGAGCGACTTTCGCTCTTCGATAAATCTTCCGTCCACAAGCACGTCTATGATCGACAGCAAATGGCAGACATCATCCTTCATTTCGGCTTGCCTCCACAATTCTTTCCAAGTCCAGCCGCTGTAACACCAAAGCGACAAGCCGCGTTCCTTAAAACGCCTTCCCAATTCATACAAAGCCTTTGCCTGACAGAACGGCTCGCCGCCCGAAAACGTCACGCCCTTATTAAGCGGGTCGGCAATGCACTCGTTGAACAGATCGTCCGTGTCAACGAGTCTGCCGCCGTCGAAATCGTGCGTCTGCGGATTGTGACAGCCCGGGCAGTTGTGCGGGCAGCCCTGCACAAAAATCGTGTATCGAAATCCCGGACCGTCCACGATCGACTCCGAGACCGTTCCCGCAATTCTTATTTCCATTATATCTCACCCTTCAGCAAAACAGCCGCACGACGCGGCTGTTTTGTTTTTTAGTTAATCGCCCGTAACAAATCTCTTCGGGCGTTCTATACGGTCGAGCTTTATCTCCTCGGCGCGGCGGTTACATTCGGGACAAACGTCGTCGATGATCCCCGTAAAGCCGCAGCACGGATCGCGATCTATCGGGTGATTTATCGCGCCGTAGCCTATGCCCTGATCCTTCATATAACGTACTATCTGCTCAAACGCGTCGAGGTTCTTGAGCGGGTCGCCGTCAAGCTCCACATAGCTGATGTGTCCGCCGTTAGTCAGCGCGTGATACGGTGCTTCGAGATTTATTTTCTTGAACGCGCTGATGTTGTAGTATACCGGAACGTGGAACGAATTGGTATAGTAATCCTTGTCGGTTATGCCCTCTATCTCGCCGAAGCGTTTCTTGTCGATCGCGATAAAGCGTCCCGAAAGCCCCTCTGCGGGAGTAGCAAGCAGACTGAAATTAAGCTTTGTTTTCCTGCACTGCTCGTCCACCTTTTCGCGCATATACGTGATTATCTCAAGACCGAGCTTCTGCGCCTCCTCGCTTTCGCCGTGGTGAACGCCGATAAGCGCCTTAAGACATTCGGCAAGTCCGATAAATCCGACGGAAAGCGTACCGTGCTTTAAGATCTCGGCAATGCTGTCCGTTTCTGAGAGCTTTTCGGAATCTATCCACACACCCTGCCCCATAAGGAACGGGAAGTTCTTCACGCGCTTTGAGCACTGTATTTTGAAACGCTGCAAAAGCTGCTCGAACACCATATTCATCATCTCGTCGAGGCTTTCGTAGAACCTCTCGATATTCTTATCCGCCTCGATGCCCAATCTCGGCAGGTTTATCGTCGTGAAGCTCAGATTGCCGCGCCCCGTAACTATCTCGCGATCGGGATCGTGAGTGTTTCCGATAACGCGTGTGCGGCAGCCCATATAGGCGATCTCGGTGTTGTAATCGCCTTCCTTGTAGTATTGAAAATTGAACGGCGCGTCGATAAAGCTGAAGTTCGGGAACATACGCTTTGCCGATACTCTCATAGCCAGCTTGAACAGATCATAGTTCGGCTCGCCCTCATTGTAATTCACACCCTCTTTGACCTTGAAGATGTGTATCGGGAATATCGGCGTTTCGCCGTTGCCCAAGCCCTCTTCCTCGGCAAGCATAACGTTGCGCGTTACCATTCGACCCTCCGGAGAGGTGTCCGTGCCGTAATTTATCGAAGAGAACGGGTTCTGAGCGCCCGCGCGGGAGTTCATCGTGTTGAGGTTGTGGATAAGCGCCTCCATTGCCTGAAACGTCGCGCGTTCGGTTTCCGCCTCGGCTATCTTCTCCGCCTCGTCCTGCAAAGAGGTAAAGCTCTCGCCGTAATTTGCCGCGAGCTTTTCCCATTCCTTGGATTTATAATCATAATTGTCCTGTAATCTGGGATAAAGTCCGTCCTCACGCTCTATTTCGGCTGCGGTGGACTTAATATTCTCCAGCACCTCGTTGTAATCCCTGTTGAACGAATATGTGAGCGCTTTTGCAAGGTTTACGATATACATTCTCTTGAATGTTTTCTTAACGCCCTCCGCCATAGCATAATCGAAATTCGGGATAGACTGTCCGCCGTGCTGATCGTTTTGGTTGGACTGTATCGCTATACACGCGAGCGCAGCATAGCTTGAGATATCGTTCGGCTCGCGCAGAAAGCCGTGTCCCGTTGAAAAGCCGCCGTGAAACAGCTTGTGAAGGTCTATCTGGCAGCAGGTGGTGGTAAGCGTGAGGAAATCTAGGTCGTGGATATGGATATCGCCGCCGATATGCGCGTTGGAGTGAACGGAGTCGAGCACATACATCTCGTTGAACTGCTTTGCGCCCTCGCTGCCGTATTTCAGCATCGTTCCCATCGCGGTGTCGCCGTCAATATTGGCGTTCTCCCGCTTGATGTCGCTGTCCGCTGCCGACGTGAACGTCAAGTCCTCGTATATCTTCATCAGCGTGGAGTTCATCTCGCGCGCTCTCGTGCGGTCTGCTCTGTACAGGATATACGCCTTTGCGGTGTTGGTGTGTCCGTCCTCTATCAGAACGCGCTCCACCATATCCTGAACCTCCTCAACCATCGGGGTGCGCCCGATTATCGTTTCGGAGAGCTTCTGGCAGACCTTGTCCGCGATAGCCAGCGCCTCGTCGTAGTTGTTCCCGCCAACGGAACGTGCCGCTTTGAGGACTGCCTGCGCTATCTTTTCAATGTTGAACGGCACCTCTCTGCCGTCGCGCTTTTTGATCATCGTTATCATTGCCATTGTCGTTATTTCCTGCTTTCCACAATATATTGTATTTGTTTTGCGTGTACTTCTATTATATAGTAATCCGTGCGATTTGTCAAGGGCTTATCCGAAATAAAAAAATTTTTTTATTTTGAGGGGCTATCTTACCTAAAGTAAACGTTTTCTTACTTAAAAATCTTGACGGGCTTGCGCTGTCTTGACAATATTGCCAGAAAATGATATAATTATCTTACAGACTGTATATGAACCTGCTGTTCTCCCCGNNCGGGGAGAACAGCATAAAATAAAGGCTTATGAACACGATGAAAAACTTACATCGGAAAGCGAGGACGACAAATGCCGAAGAATAAAACCGTCTTTATCTGCCGCGAGTGCGGCGCGGAATACTCCAAATGGAACGGCAAATGCACCGCGTGCGGGGCGTGGAACGCTCTCGAGGAGACCGTGCCCGTAACGGTCGGGACGGGAAAAGCCGCTCCCGTCGGCGAATTCAAGTATTCGCGGATATCCGAAATAAGCTACGATGACGAAACGCGCTATGACACGGGCATTTCCGAGCTTGACCGCGTACTCGGCGGAGGACTTGTCAAAGGCTCGCTGGTGCTGATAGGCGGCGACCCGGGAATAGGAAAGTCCACACTGCTGCTGCAAATATGCGGGTTTATGGGGCGCGATCACACGATACTATACGTTTCGGGCGAGGAGAGCGAACGTCAGATAAAGCTCCGGGCGGAACGGCTCGGCGTGGCTTCGGAAAACCTGTTCCTTGCGTCCAACAACAACTGCGAGAGCATTATCAAGGCTGTCTGCGAAAACAAACCAGAGATAGTGATAATCGACTCGATACAAACGATAACGTCCTCCGCGCTCACGTCCACGGCGGGGAGCATCGTTCAGGTGCGCGAATGTACGGGCGCGTTTATGCGAATGGCGAAGTCCGAGGAGATACCCGTGTTTATCGTGTCGCACGTCAACAAGGACGGCGGCATTGCGGGTCCGAAAATAATGGAGCATATCGTGGACACGGTGCTGTATTTCGAGGGCGAGAAACAGCTCTCCTACCGCATTTTGCGCGCGATAAAGAACCGTTTCGGCTCGACAAACGAGATAGGCGTGTTCAGAATGGACGACAATGGGCTTTCCGAGGTGGAAAACCCCAGTGAGATGATGTTGTCGGGACGCTTGAAAAACGTTTCGGGGAGCGCGGTGGTGTGCGCTATGGAAGGCACGCGTCCGATACTTGCCGAGGTGCAGGCGCTCGTCACCAAATCGAGCTTTTCCGCGCCGCGCCGCGTGGCGACCGGCTTTGACTACAACAGGCTGTATATGATACTCGCAGTTCTGGAGAAACGGTGCGGGTTTGCTTTCGGCGGACTTGACGTGTATGTGAACATAGTCGGCGGCTTGAAGATAGANNAGCCGACCTAGCGGTGGCGATGGCTCTGTGGTCGGGGCTGTGCGACAAGGCGATACCCGAAGAACTGCTCGTGTTCGGAGAAGTCGGCTTAGGCGGAGAGATACGCTCCGTCAGCCGCGTGCGCGAGCGCGTCAAAGAGGGCGCGCGGCTCGGCTTTACAAAATGTGTTATCCCTAAGCACTCGTTCCGCGAGCTTTCCAAAAACGAGGACTATGGCATTAAAATAATCGGCGCGGACACACTTTCGGGCGCGTTTAAGGCAATCGGTGCAAAAAAAGAGGATAATTCAAAATGATAGACGAGTTGGATAAAATCGATGCGGCAAGGTATGATAAGCACAGAAAAACGGTCTATATGATGATCTATGATTACGGATACGCGGGCTGTAATTTGGACGAACGCTGTGAGCTTCTGCGGCAAAAGGTCGAAAAATATGTCAATTACATATTAAACGGAATTATGATCGAACACTATTCGATAAAGGACAAGCTCGTAAATAAGCTTAAATACAATATACAGCTGTTTGCACCGGAATACCCTCCGGAGGAATATCTCTATTTTTGGGGTTGGATAAACAATGAGATCAGCAAAGCCGACACCGATAATGAGATAAAACTCACCTGTGTTGCGCCGTAGGGAGTACATATGAAGAAACGTTTGATCTGCACGGGAATTTTCGCGGCGGTTTTGGGAATTGAAATACTTATCGCGCTGTTTGTTCACGACAGCTTTATCCGTCCGTATTTCGGAGACGTGCTGGCGGTGATTTGCGTATACTTTTTCGCGCGGACGATACTCCCCGAAAAGCCGCGTTATCTTTCGGTTTTCGTGACCGCGTTCGCGTTCCTTGTGGAGCTTGTACAGCTCACACCGCTGTCCGAGGTGCTTCCCTCGCCGCTTTCCGTGATTGTCGGCGGAACATTCGACTTCAAAGACCTCGCGTGCTATCTCGTCGGCGGGGCGGCGTGTTTTCTAATTGAGAATGTAAACCGGAGAATGGAGAATTGACGCGGACGCGAAATTTTCCGTTCTATTTTTTTGCAGCGTTTTTGAATTTTCCGTGTATATGTAAGTGAAGGGACAAAACCCTTTCACTCAAATTGTAGATACGGTCTACATTCAGGCTGCCGAGAAGCCCTCAGATACAAGGAAACTNNCCTTAAGGCTGCCGACAAGCCGTTGACGAAGTAGATGAGGGTTTATCGACAGCCTGCACTGCGCAGTATTTTTTGGAGGACCTAATGAAACCAATGGAGCAACGCCTTGCCGAACGTCTGCAAAAGGACGACACGGCGGCTTTGGAAAAGATAATCGACGGCTTTTCGAGCTATGTCTGTACCGTTATCCGCAACTTCTCGCGCGGAGCGTTTCCGGAGCAGGACATCGACGAGCTTTGCTCGGACGTGTTCTATAATCTTTGGAAAAACCGCGAAAATATAGACGCAAAGCTCGGCTTAAAGGCATATCTTTCGGCGATAGCGCGAAACGCCGTCAAGAACCGTTTCAGAACTCAAAAGCCTCCCGCCGATGACATCTCCGATCTGGAGCTTGCCGACGACTTTTCGATCGAGGAAGCGGCAGAGCGGCGCGAGATGATGAACACGCTGTGTGAGGGTCTGCAAACGCTTTCGGACACAGAACGCGAGATTTTCCTGCGGTTTTACTTCTACGGTGAAAAGTCCTCCGAAATAGCAACAAAAACGGGCGCTGCGGAAAGCTCCGTGCGCTCGAAGCTCTCACGAACGCGGACAAAGCTCCGCGAATATCTGACGAAAAGAGGTTTTGATTATGTATGATTTTTTCAAAGAAATCGCGCTTGAAAGCGAGGTAAAGCTCTCCGAAAAGCGCGTTAACAGTATCAAAGCCGCTGTTTTGTCGCGAATAAAGGAGGAAAACTCAATGAAGAAAATAAGTGTGTTTAAAACATTCTCAATAGCCGCCATAGTCGCGGCAACGGCGGCGATGTCCGCAATGCTGGCAAGCGCGGAAAAACCCGCCTCGCTTCCGACCAAGCAGCCCGCTGTCGAGCAATCGACCCCCGCGACCGCAGAAACGCCGAAAGACGCAGACGAGAAGGATTCTAATAAGGAGAACGCCGCCAATACGGAGAATAAAAGCGACACTCCGACACACCTGAGCAATGAGGAGCTCTATAATGAGTGGGTTCATTTGGAACTGCCCAACGGTAATAATGCTGAAATTTATGTACCGGACGGCAAAGTGCCTATGAAGTTCGACAATGTAGAGGCGGCACGTGATTATGCCATTAGTCACAATATGTCTTCGTACTCCGGAGGAGTTTTTGGAAGTAGTGACAATATTGCAGTTTTGCTTGTTGATGCGTAAAATACAATTATACAAAACCGATCCCCCGAATTTCTTCGGGGGATTCAAACTTAAGCCGCACAAGTATTTTAGGTCTTTAATCAGCATAAAGCCGAGCATACTCCACCTCAGCCCGGGAAGCCTGCGTTTTGCCTTTTCCGCATCTCGGGTTCAGTAAAGAGCATCTTTTTCCGCAGCCGGTGCATCTAAGTCCGGATAAATATTCTTCAAGCGTCGGGGACGGAGATGCGGTATCGTCCGATGTAATGGCGTATTCCGAATCGGAGCTTTCGATTACGGACGTTATGCTGTCCTCCTCGTTCTTCGGCAAATATGACTCGGTATGACCGCCGGAGTTATTTGGCGGAGCGGTTGGAGCAATGCTTGTAGCTTTGCCCGTATCGGGTTTCTTCGGAAAAGTTTGTTTATCGGATATGTTTTTACAAATTGCCAGCGAAAAATACAGAAATACGGCAGCGCCGGCTCCCGCGAAAAAGCGAGTAACCGCGGACATCATTTCTTTTCCCGACAAGGACGAGGGAAGCTTTTTGAATACTCCCAGAAGATATTTTGCGTGCAGTAAAATATGCAGCGCCATTATGCCAAGGCACACATAAGACAGAGCGTTGTGGATATTGAAAAGGATCGTCCACGAAAAGTCGGATTGTATCACGAACAATTCTTTTGCAATGAGTATTCCCGTGATAATTACTGTCGGCATACATAGAGTCAAGGCAATATCCGATAAAAGTAAGAATTTCTTTCCTATTTTACTGCCCTTTATTGATTTGAACAATCCTTTTATCATTGAATTATTCAGCAAAATATGAATAACAAACAAAATTCCTATACCGAGTCCGACAATTTCGTGAAAAAAGCCGCCTAAATTCTTTGCAAACATTAACAGTGTATATAACACGATCATAGTAATATCGATAAAAATCTTCAAAATGACATTGCTTTTCATAATTTGGTCTCCTCCGATCAAATAACAAAATGTCAATCGGGCGCAACAAAGCCGATGATCATACGGTGTTGTCCTTATTATATTTCGCAAACGTGATACTTCTGTGTTCCGTGTATGAAAGCTAAATCAGCACCGTATAAAAATTCCCTAAAATTCAGGCAACAGCGCACAAAGATCGCCCTTCGGACTCTGTGCGCTGTTGCCATAAAACTTCTTGTTTTTATGCGATTTCCCCCGCCTACGGTGGGGAAATGTACGGTTTTTATACAGTTTGTGCGCACAAAGATCGTGCGCTGTTAGGTAAGGTTTTTGGTGCGTTTTTCCAAAGGCCGGAAAAACCTACCGTCCCTTTTCGATCATCAGCTCCGCCGCTCTTTTCAGCAGCGCGGACTTTTCGTTCGGGAGCTTTTCGTCCACCACTTCCTCAAGCAATTTTGACAATATCTCCCCCATAAGCGGCGACGGCGGAACGATACTTTTCAGATCGTTTCCCGATACGGCAAGCGTCCGCACCGAAAGACACGGCTGCTGTGCGGATATCTCCTGCGCAATCGCAATAGCCTCACGCGCCTTGGGAATACGCTCGCGGCAGAAATCGAATTTCGCGGAATCGTCCGCGATATGAGCGTTCATAATATCCTCGAACACCTCCGCGCCGTGCTTTGCAAGCTGCCGCCTTATATACCGTCTTGAAGTGTCAACGGGGATATCGTGGTAGCGGACTATCCTCACAACGCGCTCGCGCAGGGCGTTATCACACTTCAACGCCCGCATTATTTCATCGCAGAGGCTCGCGC
>DILZ01000054.1:0-789 GCA_002425305.1 Ruminococcaceae bacterium UBA5579 | reverse complement strand
CTCGCGCGGTATGCTCGAAAAGCGTGCTGTTATGATACTTTGAGCCTTGCTCGAACCCTATCTCCGCGCAAAGCGGCGGAATGATCTCCGCAAACAGCGAAGAATAGTCCAACAAAACGCGCTTTACGTCCCGCCCGCAAAGAAGCCGTTTAAGCTCCGCAAGAATACGTTCGGTAGACACCTTACGCAAAGCCGTTTTGTGAGAGTTTATCGCGGCGGCGGTCTGCTCCTCAACAGCAAAGCCCAAAACCGCCGAGAACCTCAATGCCCGAAGCACGCGCAGCGCGTCCTCCGAAAAACGCTTGTCGGGTTCGCCGATACAGCGGATAATTCCGTTTTCTATATCCGTTTTTCCGCCGAACGGATCTACAAACCCTATTCTCGGAGAATAGGCTATCCCGTTCATCGTAAAATCGCGCCGTGAGAGGTCGTCCACGATATCCCGCGAAAACGAAACGCTGTCCGGATGTCTGCCGTCCGAATACCCTCCGTCCACGCGAAACGTGGTTATCTCCGTTGAAACTCCCTTGTAAAGCACCGTCACCGTACCGTGCTTTATGCCCGTTTCAATAACGCGGCAGTCGGCAAACACACGCTCCGTTTCGTTCGGAGTCGCGGACGTTGTGATGTCAAAATCGTGCGGGGTCATTCCCATAAGATGATCGCGGACGCACCCGCCGACTACGAACGCAGAATATCCCGCCGCTTCAAGCCGCTCAAGCACCTCGATTATCTGAAACGGAAGCTCCATTTTCTCACCACCCTTTTAGTTTAATAGAGAATAGTAGT
>DILZ01000062.1 GCA_002425305.1 Ruminococcaceae bacterium UBA5579 | reverse complement strand
ATATAAGAAATATCAGACTGTATACAAGCCCGATGTTCTACCCGCCGTAGGCGGGTAGAACATCATAAAATCAAGGCTTTTACAGACTGAAATATTTGCGGAGGTGTTCTGATGAAGGAAATATTGTTAAAGACCGAAAGCCTGAGCAAGAGCTTTTCAAGCGGCGGAGCAATGCAGCATGTTCTGAAAAACATAGATATGAAGCTGTACAAGGGCGATTTTACCGTAATTATGGGCGCGTCGGGCGCGGGAAAATCCACGCTTTTGTATGCGCTTTCGGGAATGGACACGCCGACATTGGGGAAGATCACGTTCGGTGAACGCGTTATTTCGGATTTAAGCTCAGACGGGCTTGCGGTGTTCAGGCGCGAGCACTGCGGGTTCGTGTTCCAGCAGATATACCTTATCGATACTATGAGCGTTTTCGACAACGTTCTCGCGGCGGGGCTTCTCGTGAACCGCGACAAATCAGCTATAATCAGCCGCGCAAAGGAATTGTTCGCTGCGGTGGACATTTCCGAAGAAACGCAGCGGAAATTCCCGACGCAGATATCGGGCGGCGAGGCTCAGCGAGCGGGGATAGTACGCGCTTTGATAAACTCTCCCGAGGTGCTGTTCGCTGACGAGCCGACGGGCGCGCTTAATTCGCAGACGGGGCTTGACGTTCTGAACACGCTCACCGAGTTCAATGACCGGGGGCNNCGTTATGGTAACGCACGATATGCGCTCCGCACGGCGCGGAAACCGTATTCTGTACTTAAAGGACGGCTCGATACTCGGCGAGTGCGAGCTTGGAAAATACTCCCCGAACGACAGCGAACGCCACGAAAAGCTATCGGCGTTCCTTGCGGAAATGGGGTGGTGAGNNAGTAAAAGCTCGATACTCGCGCGGTCAAATATCCGCAAGGCAAAAGGGCAGACCGCCGCTATAATCGTGCTTGTGCTGCTCGCCTCGGTTATGATGAATTTGTGGCTGATGCTCGGCACCGATTACAAGGCTAATTTTAAGCGAACGCACGACAGGCTCAACGACGGACACGTTACACTCTTGTTTAGAGCGGAGGATAACGTGGTCGATGTTCTGAAGGGCAAGCTAGACAATTCTCCGGACGTTTCGGAATACTGCGTTACGGACACTATCGTACTGCGCTATCTTTTTTTTGATAAGGATACCGCGCTTTCCAGAAACGTCGGGAAATTCGAGATAGTCGAGGAGGGTGAGTATACAAGCGGGATTTATCTTCCGATCATCTATAAGGGAGACGAACCATATCAGACCCAAATCGGCTATGAATACAAGATCGGCTCAAACGACGATTATTCCACCTACACCGTCTGCGGCTTTGTGAACAGCCCTATGATGGGCAGCGACAACTGCGGAATGATAGGTTATCTTCTGACTGCGGATAAATACGACGAGCTTTGCGAGAGCAGACCGTACAATAAGACATCCTGCGTTTCAATAAGGCTGCAAGACGCTTCTCAAAGCCTTAAGTTTGAGAACGAGATCAAAAACGCGCTGCTTGATGAATTTCCCGATATGTATTTCGAAAGCAATACATATGAAATGGTTTCCACTACGCGGTATATCTCTCAATCCATCAGCGCGGCGATAATAAGCGGAATGGCGTTTATTATCATACTTATAGCGCTTGTGGTCATCTCCTCAAACGTTGTAAATTACATTAAGGAGAATATGCAGAACCTCGGCGCGCTGAAGGCGGTAGGCTACACGAGCCGTCAGCTTATTTCGGCGCAGGCGGAGCAGTTTTCGGGGATAGCACTTGCCGCGTCCGTTGTCGGGATCGCGCTGTCGTATACGGTTTTCCCGTATGTCGCTGATATGATGAACGCACAGACGGGCATCCCCTATAAGGTGCGTTTTCTGCCGATACCCTGTCTTATCACGGCAGCTTCGATCGTCGGAGCGGTCGCGCTTGCGGTTTATCTGTCGGCGAGAAGCGTTAAGAAAATAGAGCCGATAACCGCGCTCCGTCAAGGAATATCCACACACAGCTTCAGGAAAAATCACATTCCGCTGGATAAAACTAAAATGCCGCCGAACGCCGCGCTAGCATTGAAAACTACGCTTTCCGGGGTCAAGCAGAACGTTACCGTCTGCGTGACTATGCTCGTTCTATCGCTGATAATGGTTTTTGCGGGAGTAATGTACAAAAACGTTATCGAAACCAACAAACCGCTGCTGGATATGATATTGGGCGAAACGGCGGATTATGCCGTGATGATCGACAAAAGCAATAAGGACAGCTTTGTGAGTGAAATGCGGGACGACAGCCGAATTGAAAAGCTATATCAGTTTTCGGGGGATATCGTTTTTCACAAGGGGGGCTCGGAGCTTTGGTTGAAGTATTCGGACGATCCTTCCCAAATAAGCAATCAAAAATTCATTATAGAGGGGCGTTTCCCGAAATACGCAAACGAAGTCGCGGTCGGCGCGAAATACGCGAAGGAAAAGGACCTGAAGATCGGCGGGGAGATCACTCTGTCCTATGAAGGGGAAAGCGCAGTCTATCTTATCACGGGATATACGCAGTGTTGTAACGATCTCGGAGAAGACTGTCTTCTGACAAACGAGGGCTTTGAAAAGCTCACCGATTTCTACTATATAACATATTATATCAATTTAAAAGATGGCACGGACATTGACGCGTTTGACAACGAAATACGCGAACGCTTCGGGCATAAAATACTGGATACCGACAAGATACAAAGGTATGTTGATGAAGGCCTGGGCGTATATACGTCGCTCGTGACCGTGATAGTTATCGTGATACTCGTTCTAAGCGCACTGATAATACTGTTCGTGCTGTATCTGCTTGTGAAAATGCTGCTGAACAACAAAAAGCGCGACTACGGCATACTCAAAGCATTGGGCTACACGACAAGTCAGCTCGTTTTGCAGACGGCTCTCAGCTTTATGCCGCCGATAATTATTTCAACGGCGGTCGGCGTTGCCGCTGGCACGTTCGTCGTAAATCCGCTTATAGCTTTGTTTTTGGGCGGCATAGGCGTTGTGAAAAGCACGTTTGAGGTGTCGGTGCTGTTTAACGTCATCGCAGGCGCGGGACTTATCCTTGTCGCGTTCGGTGCGGCGTGCCTGCTGTCGCTGCGCGTGAAGAAGATCGCGCCGAGAGCTATGCTTTCGGGAGAGTGATATAAAACGATTTCCCCCGCCGAAATGCGGGGGAAAACCGTATAATACAAGACCGGAGCAAGCCCGCTCACTCAATGCTTTCGGGCGTTGAAACTGCTGCGAGCTTTCGGTTTATCTGATTGGTGCGCGTGCCGACCAGCTTTTCCAGCTCCTCGTCCGCTTGGCGCAGACGAGTGCGGGTCTTGTCGAGGACGTCGGCGAAGGTCGTAAACTCCTTTTTCGCCGCCTCGAGTATTTTCCAGACCTCGCCGCTTTTCTTCTGGATCGCCAGTGTCTTAAATCCCATCTGCATACTGTTAAGCAGCGCCGCCATAGTCGACGGACCGGCGATGTTGACAGAATAATCCCTCTGAAGTCTTTCCACAAGCCCCATATTGACTACCTCCGCATACAGACCCTCAAACGGCAGAAACATTATCGCAAAGTTTGTCGTGTACGGAACGGCGATATATTTTTCGCTGATGCTCTTGGCGCAGCGAAGTATCTCGTTTTCCAGCAGCTTGCGCTTTTCTTTCATTACGGCGGGATCGCCGGTGTCATATGCCGAAACGAGATTGGCATATGTATCGCCGGGGAATTTTGAATCTATCGGCAGATACACGCTGCCGCCCGTTTCCGCTCCAGGAAGCTTGACGGCAAAATCTACCTCTTCTGAACGGTTCGGAACGAGCCGTACCTGTGAACCGTATTGTTCCGGAGCAAGTATCTCGCCCAAAATGTTGCCCAGCTGTATCTCGCCCATTATACCGCGCGTTTTTACGTTCGACAAAACGTTTTTCAGATCCGTTACGCCGCTTGCGACGTTTTTCATCTCGCCCAATCCCTCGTAAACGTCCTTAAGCCGTTGGTTTACAGCCTCAAACGACTTTGCGACCTTATCGTCAAGCGTTTTCTGAAGTTTCTCGTTTACGGTGTTGTTTATCTTGTCAAGGCTTTCCTGATTGTCGCGGCGGAGCTTTTCCATACTTTGAGAGTTCGATTCGCGGATATTGAGCAGCGTGGAATTTATCTCACGGCGAATGTTCTCAAACGCAGCCGACAGCTTTTCAAGGCTTTCCGCCGTTGAGCGCTCCTGCTTGTTAAGACTCTCAACGGTAGCTCCGCGCTGTTTTTCCTGATTATCGCTCAGGTTTTTCGCAAGCTCCGAGATATTAGTCACGACCGTTTGGAGGACCTTGTTCAGCTTTTCGTCAAGAGTGCTCTGCATTTTTTCGGTGACTATGCTGTTTATCTTGTCGAGACTTGCTTGATTTTCGCGCCGCAGACCGCTCATCTGCTCCTCTGTCTTTGAAAGCGCGCTTTGCTGGCGGCTTTGAGCTTCCCGCATATCGCGCCCGAGCCTGTCGATCTGATTTACGGCGGTATCGCTTTGCCTCGACGACATCTCCATAAGCATACGGTTGTCGCTCTCGCGTGAATCCGCAAGATGCTCGACAGCGCTTTTTATCTCGCGCAGCGAGCTGTCGGCGGCGGGCTTAAGCAGCTTTATCAAGATAACGACCAGCAGCGCGATGATCGCTAAACAGCAAGCTAAAATGACTATTTCCATATAATTCCTCCCGGTCAAAAAATTTATATCAAGTAAAAACCGCCGATAAGTTCGACGGCTCCGAATTTGCTCAATATATATTATAGCATTTCCGGGTCCTGCTGTCAAGGACTTGTGCGGCATAATTTCGGAAGTATAAGGCGAATAAGATTATTGACAAATCTCCTAAACAGTGGTATAATTGAGCTAAGGTCGCATAGCTTCTCAACATTGATTATGAGGTGTTAGCGTGACATCATTGATTATATGGGAGGGATCATTATGAGTATCGATATCAATAAGGACAATATCGGAACGCTCATTAAAAAGGCTCTTGAGGAAAAAGAGATCAAGGTTTACTATCAGCCTAAGCACAATGCGGTAAACGGCAAGATACAGGGCGCGGAGGCGCTTGCGCGGTGGCGGATGTCCGACGGCGTGATGATATCGCCGGGAATGTTTATTCCGCTGCTTGAAGAGCTGGGGCTTATCGTGGAGCTTGACTGGTATATGCTCCGCGAGACCTGCCTGTTCCTCGCTAACGAGATCAAGGCGGGGCGGCACGTCGTCACCGTGTCGGTCAACTTCTCGCGCTTCCACGCGAAAGAGCCGAAATTCGCCGAGCGGCTTGCGGAAACCGTCGACAGCTACGGCATTCAACGGCGGCTTATCGAGGTCGAGATCACCGAATCGGCACTGGCGTTCGATGGCGCGGATATAATCGAATTTGTCCGCTCTATCAAGGACGCGGGCTTTGACATCTCGATAGACGATTTCGGCAGCGGTCTGTCATCTCTTAATTTCGTAAAGGACGTTCCCGCGTCGGTTCTCAAAATTGACAAGTCGCTGCTGAGCGGAAACTGCGAAAACGAAAAGGAGCGCATAGTTCTCGAAAGCATTTTCGATTTCGCGCACCGTTTGAAGCTCACCACGGTAGCCGAGGGCGTTGAAACCAAAGAGCAGCTAGGATTTCTCCGCACCTGCGGCTGCGAGCTGATACAGGGCTTCCTGTTCGCAAAGCCCATGCCCGAGGACGACTTCCGCGAGGCGCTGAAAGCCGCCGATCAGATACCCGAGACCGAGGATATCCTGCTCACTTTGCCGCCCGCAAGCGCAACGCAGCTGCTGCTCAACGCGGTGTTCAAGCGTTATCCGCTCGTTATACTCAGCAACTTGAGCCGCAACAGCTTCTATATGATGGCTTACGAGCAGTTTTCGACGCGCTCCTGTCCCTCGACGGGCGTGTACTCGGAGCTTATCGTACACGGCGCGGCCTCGATGCACCCCGAGGATCAAAAGCTGTTCTCCGATACGTTTGACTTGGACGATCAGATCAAGTCGTATGAAAACGGTCAGCGCGAGAGGGCAGTAGTAACGCGCCAGCTCGGCGACGACGGAGTTTACCGCCGCGTGGAGACCACCAACTACTATATGAAAAACGCGGCTTCCGATGATATTCTGGCGATCACGCTTTCGAGGGCTATTGAGTAACGCATTACATAAGCAATAACAAACAATAAAGAGGTAAGAGCGGTCTTACCTCTTTTTCATTATGTCAGCCAAATATCGATCCTTCCGCTTGCCGGAGTTACACTCCAACAGGACTGCCGGGATCGAAATGAAATTCAAAAGTACCTTCATATCCGTCTATCAAAAGCGCGAAGCGCCCCGGCTCTATGTAGAAATAGCGTATTTCCAGTGAGCTTCCGTCTTTCAGATATAACTTCCCTTCATAGGTTTTCTGCTTAAAAAAGAGCGAGTCAAAAGTGTATTTACATTCTATTTGGCTGAACGATTTTGTCACCACCTTTTCACTCGCGCTCAAATATTCAAAATGATCCATTTTCGAGATCAGCGCCCACGCCTTGATATAAAAGGACAGAAAGTAAATTGCGCCCGCCGCAAGTATTGAAAACACTATAAGCAAAATTATTACTCTTGCTCTAACGATTGAGCGTGATTTTTTCACAGTGCCTGCGCTCTCATCAGATATGTTTTTGTTTACCCTCATAAAATACCCCTTGTCAGTTCTTCAGGCTCTGAAGCGGCGCTGGTATCCGTCCGCCGCGCGAGATAAACTTAGAAGAGCTGAAACGGCTTACGGGCATAACGGGACCGCTGCCGAAAAGTCCGCCGAATTCAAGCGTTTCGCCCTCTTTCATACCGATAGCCGGGATAACGCGCACGGCTGTGGTCTTGGAGTTCACCATACCGATAGCCGCCTCGCCCGC
>DILZ01000044.1:19101-21535 GCA_002425305.1 Ruminococcaceae bacterium UBA5579 | reverse complement strand
ATCTTTTCCGCGTGCTCCTTAACATACTGGTTTCAATGGCTGCGGACGGCGCGGTGTTGCTTGACGAGAGCGGAAAGACGTTCTTCTGCAAGGCGTGCAGCGGCAAAGTAAGAAATTCCGTCGGTGCGGGCGACGCTATGCTTGCCGGTTTCCTTTCGGGCGCTTTGGACAGCGATACCGATATGGAGTACGCCCTGATGCTCGGCACGGCGGCGGGCGGAGCGGCGGCGTTTTCCGACGGCTTTCCGAGAAAGGCTGCAATTCTTGATCTGATGAAGGTGTTGCTTAAGGAGCACGCGGAAAAGATGATTTAAAGGAGTATTTAAGATATTTCACGGGAATAATTACGGTTGCTCTTTTGCGTATCCCGCGATTTTGTTGATTTCTTTTCGCGGGTTTTATTTTTGGGCGGCGATCGCTTTGGGTTAAATTTCCCGGGGGGGACTTGAAAAAAATGTAATAATGTGGTATAATAACATAGTTAAGGTGTTTTTTCGCTTTCGAACAGCAGAGATCACAAAATACCGCAAATAACAAAAGCGAGTGTGAAAGCGCAGCAAAATGGGGCTTTTACATTTATACGGAAAGGGATTTGCAAATTTAAATAGGGAGAATAACTATGATACAATATGACGAGACCCGTCTTGCAATGGAGGGTATGAAGCCGCAGCTTGAGGAGCTTCGCGGTGCGCTCAATCTGGATGGGATAAAGATAAAACTCGACGAGCTTGAAATGAAAACGACCGAACCCAGCTTCTGGGACGATCCCGAGAGATCGCAGGCGGTGCTGCAGCAGATAGGGCAGTACAAGAACACGATAAGCGGCTACGAAAAGCTATGCACGAACCGCGACGATGTTCTTGCAATGATAGAGCTTGCCGAGGAGGAAAACGACGAGAGTATGGTCGACGAGGTGAATGCTCTCGCGGAAACGGTTAAGCACGATTACGAGGAAATGAACCTTGCGACCCTTATGACGGGCGAATACGACAGCTCCAACGCGCTTGTGTCGTTCCACGCCGGCGCGGGCGGCACGGAGGCTCAGGATTGGGTGCAGATGATACTCAGAATGTACACAAAATGGGCGGACAGACACGGCTTCAAGACCGAGGTGCTGGATATTCTCGAGGGCGATACGGCGGGCATTAAAAGCGCGTCTATCCGTATCGAGGGCTTTAACGCTTACGGCTTTTTAAAGAGCGAGCACGGCGTTCACCGTCTTGTGCGCATATCGCCGTTCGACGCTTCGGGCAGACGGCAGACGAGCTTTGCGTCCGTTGAGGTAATGCCCGAGATCGAGAAGGACGTTTCTGTCGAGATACGCCCCGAGGATATCGAAATGGAGGTTTACAGAGCTTCCGGCGCGGGCGGTCAGCATATCAACAAAACAAGCTCGGCGGTGCGTTTGATACACAAGCCCACGGGTATCGTTACCTGCTGTCAGACACAGCGTTCGCAGGTGCAGAACCGCGATTTCGCGATGAAGATGCTGGTGTCGAAGCTTGTTCAGATAAAGGAGCAGGAGCATCTTGACAAGATATCCGATATCAAGGGCGAGCAGCTGAAGATCGAGTGGGGCAGTCAGATACGTTCGTATGTATTTATGCCGTACACACTCGTTAAGGACGTGCGCACGAAGTTCGAGAATGCGAATGTCAACGCGGTAATGGACGGCGATCTTGACGGATTTATCAATTCCTATCTTAAGGCTAAGAGCTTGGGTGAAATATAATGACTATTCATTTTACGCGGAACAGCGTGTGTATGGGCGATGATGTGTTCGACAACAGCCGCGATATCGAGTTCGCCACCAATGCGGCAGTGAGCGAAATTATTTCCGAACTTAACGCAAATTCATTCTTCCCGCACGTTTCGGGAAACGATGTGATGTGGGCTGTGGAGAACGCGCGTAAGGAGCTTATTCTGGAGTATTACACAAAGTCCGGCAAGCAAGTTTATAAGATCCCGAAAAACACGCTTTTAAAGGACGTTTGCGGCGAGAAGATGACGCTGCATTGCGTGTATTATTCAAGTTATGAGTAATGATAGCAGAGGAGTAATAGAATGAAAAAGTTTCTGTCTGCACTTATCGGAACGATAGTCGGCGACCTTGTATGGGAGTATGTTATCAAACCGAATATGAAGAAGTGAACAGCTTTCTGCCCCGACTGCGGGGCAGTTTTTTGAGGTTTATCTATGAAGAAAAACGATATTGTTAATTTGGAAATAACCGCGCTCACAAGCGAGGGCAGCGGAATTGGAAAGCACGAGGGAATGGCGGTGTTTGTTCCGAAAACGGCTGTCGGTGACATAATTGAAGCGCGGATAGTAAAGGTTTTAAAGTCGTATGCGTATGGCATTATAGAGCGCATTATAACGCCGTCGCCCGACCGTATCGAGAACGACTGTCCCGTGTTCGGGAAATGCGGCGGCT